>JBDTZX010000365.1:0-1523 GCA_040004895.1 Rhodanobacter sp.
TTCTATCGGCGCGACCCGCGCGAGGTCGCGGTCGATCTGCTGAACAAGGTGCTGGTCAACGCCGACGGTCGCAGTGGGCGCATCGTGGAGACCGAGGCGTACTGCGGCGTCTTCGACCAGGCCGCGCATTCGTGGCGCGGCATGACCGCGCGCAACGCGACGATGTTCGGCAAGCCCGGCCTGCTGTATGTCTACTTCACCTATGGCATGCACTGGTGCTGCAACCCGGTGTGCGGCGAAGCGGGCGAGGGTGTGGCGGTCCTGCTGCGTGCGCTGGCGCCCATCGGCGGACTGGATGCGATGCGTGCGGCGCGTCCGGCCTGCCGCAGCGATCGCGATCTCTGCCGCGGACCGGCGCGGCTGTGCCAGGCGATGGGCATCGGCGGCGCACAGGATGGTATCGACCTGGTCGGTCGCGGCAGGCCGCTCAGCATCGTCGATGACGGCATGCCGCCGCCGCGGAAGCCGGTGGCAACCACGCGTGTCGGCATCACCCGCGCGGTCGACGAACCCTGGCGCTGGTACGTACCCGGCGAGCCGCATGTCTCGCGGCGCTGAGCGCGCACACGTTCAGTGCAGGAAGAGGACTCGCCAACGGTCCCGGTTGTTTCAGCAGGGCAGGCCGCGCGCAGCGAGGAAGTCCCGGGCGTTGCCGGCATCGCGTTCGAACCATGTGCGCGCGGAACCCAACCGGAACGAATAACCCCAGGCATCCATGTCCAGCATCAGCCGTTCGCGACCGACGCCGGGCAGCCGGTCGGCCAGAACGATCTGCAGATAGCAGGTCGCATCTTCTTCCTCGATCGAATCGGTGGCATCGGTATGGACGTCCAGACGTCTTTCTTCCGACAGCACGATCAGGTGACCGGCTTCGTGCAGCAGGGAATGCACCGGCGTGTCGTCGCGGGCATAGACGGTGTTGCCGATGATGCCGGCCTCCTCGTCGCCCCAGAAACTGCCGGGAATCGGTTCGCCTGCGCTGACCCGCTGCAACTGCAGCCCGAAACGCGCCAGCAGCGCGGTGGCTGCATCGAAGCCCAGTTCGCGCATGCGCATCACGCTGTCCGGGTTGGCGCCGGACGCGGACTCGGCTGTAGATGTGTCGGGATGCATGCGCGCAGGCGTGCCGTGTGGAGTGGTATCGGGCGATCCTGGATCGCCCGAACAGTCGGTCGAGCGGGTGAGGCTCAGCCGGCCTTTGCCGCGTCTTCGGCGTTGTTGCGTGCCCCGGGCTTGCCTTCGGGCAGCGTCACTGAAAGTTCGAGGATCTCATGCCCGCTGTCGCGCTCGAAATTGATGTTGATCGCATCCAGATCGACGTGAACATATTTCTTGATCACTTCGAGCAACTCGTTGCGCATCATCGGCAGGTAGTCCGGCGCGCCGCGGGTGGAACGCTCCTGCGCCACGATGATACGCAGGCGTTCGCGCGCCACCGTGGCAGTGGCTTCGGGTTTGCGCTTCAGGAAGTCGAGGATACCCATCGTGATCAACCTCCGAACACGCGCTGGAGAAAGCCCTTC
>JBDTZX010000526.1:0-1522 GCA_040004895.1 Rhodanobacter sp.
GCCGCGAGCTGCCCTGATCGTCGCCGCCGCGCGAACCGCCGCCGTAATTGCCGCCACCGGAAGAGCGCTGGCCGCCGCTGGAACCCTGCGGACGTTCGCGCTGACCACCACCGGCAGCGCCGCTGCCACCACCTTCATTGCCGCCGAGCATCTGCATCTCGCTGGCAATGACGTCGGTCGAATAACGCTCGACGCCCTGCTTGTCGGTGTACTTGTCGGTGCGCAACGAACCCTCGATGTAGACCTGACGGCCTTTTTTCAGATAGTCGCCGGCGATCTCGGCCAGACGACCGAACAGCTTCACGCGGTGCCACTCGGTGCGTTCCTGCTTTTCACCCGACTGCTTGTCGGTCCACGATTCGGAGGTGGCGATGTTGATCGTGGTGACGGCAGTGCCGCCGCCGGTGTGGCGCATTTCCGGATCCGCGCCGAGGTTGCCGACCAGGATGACCTTGTTGATGCCGCGTGCCATGGGATGTCCTCTGTTGGGCCGGCCGCAAGTGGGGGGTGAGTTGCGGCTGGAGTGATGAAACCGTCCCCTATCATAACCTCGGCGCCGGCCCTGTACAGGCGTGAGCGATCCGGAAGGCGGTGGGTTTCGGCCGTTCCTGACCGCCAGACATGACCCTCGACGCGGCTATCGCTTGACGCGCTGGATCAGACGGCGATGAACCGATAACCCACGCCGGGCTCGGTCTTCAGCCAGCGCGGCGCGAGCGGATCGTCGCCCAGCTTTTGCCGCAGCTTGCCGACCACGATACGCACATACTGGCTGTCCGCGGTATGGCTCGGCCCCCACAGTTCGCGCAGCAACTGATGTTGGGTCACCACCCGGCCGGCATGCTGCAGCAGCATCGCCAGCACCGCGTATTCCTTGCGGGTGAGCGACAGCTGCTGGCCGTCCAGGGCCACTTCGCGCCGCGCCAGATCGACGCTCAAACGACCATCGTCATACCGCGGCGGCGGCTCCGGCTCGCCCGGACGATGGCGCAGCAGCGCGCGCAGCCGCGCCATCAGTTCCTGGATGCCGAACGGCTTGGTGACGTAGTCGTTGGCGCCGCGATCGAGCGCGCGCACCTTCTCGCTTTCGGCATCGCGCACCGACAGCATCAGCACGGGTATCTGGCTCCACTGGCGCAGTTCGGCCAGCACCTCGTGGCCGTCCATGTCGGGCAGGCCGATGTCGAGGATCAGCAAATCCGGCGATTGCGTCGCCGCAAGCGCGAGACCCTCCTTCGCCGTCGCCGCCAGCAGCACCTCGTAGCCTTCCGCGCGCAGGCCGATGTCGAGGAAGCGGCGGATCTGCGCTTCGTCGTCGATCACCAGGATGCGCGGAGCGGCCGAGGTCACGTACTGGCCTCCGGTGGTGGCGGCAGTGGCAGGCTGATGCGGATGATGGTGCCGATGCCGTCGCCGGGCAAGGCCTCCACGCTGCCGCCGTGCGCGCCGATCATGCCGCGGCAGATCGCCAGCCCGAGGCCGGTGCCCTGCGGCGCGCGGTCACCGCGCGACACCGAATAGA
>JBDTZX010000125.1:0-1516 GCA_040004895.1 Rhodanobacter sp.
TCGAGGGACGCGGGTTGCAACGGAATTTCCACGGCATCGCGGCTCATGGATGAAACGCCATTGGTGGCAGACGCACTCACTATGCTCATCGACTTGCTGACTCCCGGTGTGGCCTTGCGGCACCCGCTGCTTTTTGTTGGACGCGACGATGTCGCTGATTCTTGTGTTTGCGCCAGTCAACGGATCACGAGGATTGCCCTCTGATCCCTTGTCCGGCGGGCTCCCGACGACAACGACTCCCCCTGAAAGAGTGCGGCGACGGACACCAGTGCTTGTTTCAGCTTCGGTATCCGGGCACAAGATGTTGTGGTTGCTATCCGGATAGGGACGTTAACCCCGAGGCTGCCGGATGTAAAGTGCCGAAATGTGATGGGCGCTCGGGAACCCTGCCGGCCGGCGATCGGTCGAAGCCACGCCGCTTTTGTTGCCCGGAGGATCCGCATGTCGTCGCACCCTTTCCGTTTCCCGCGCTGGCTGACCGGCCTGTTCGCCGCCTTGCTGATCGGTGTGCTGCCACGGCCGGGCCATGCGGCCATGCCGCCGGCGATCGACGGCCAGCCGATGCCGTCGCTGGCGCCGATGCTGGAACGGGTGACCCCGGCGGTGGTGAACATCTCCACCACCACGCGGGTGTCGGTGCGCGATCCGTATTTCGACGATCCGATGGTGCGGCAGTTCTTCGGCCTGCCGGGCACGCCGCAACAGCGGGTGGAACAGAGCCTGGGCTCGGGCGTGATCGTCGATGCGGCGAAGGGCTACGTGCTGACCAACAACCATGTGGTCGGCGGTGCCGACGCGATCAGCGTGACGCTGCAGGATGGGCGCACGTTCAAGGGCAAGCTGATCGGCACCGATCCGGAAACCGATGTGGCGGTGGTGCAGATTCCCGCGCACGACCTGCAGGCGCTGGCGCTGGCGGATTCGACGAAACTGCGCGTGGGCGATTACGTGGTGGCGGTGGGTGATCCGTTCGGGCTCGGCCAGACGGTGACCTCGGGCATCGTGTCAGCGCTGGGGCGTTCGGGCCTGGGCCAGTCGGGATCGGGCAGCGGCGGCTACCAGAATTTCATCCAGACCGATGCCTCGATCAACCCCGGCAATTCCGGCGGCGCGCTGGTGAACCTGCGCGGCGAACTGGTCGGCATCAACACCATGATCTTCTCGCCATCGGGCGGCAACGTCGGGATCGGTTTCGCGATCCCCAGCAATCTGACCAGCGACGTGATGGCGCAACTGCTGGCGCACGGCAAGGTGCAGCGCGGCAGCCTGGGCGCGCAGACCCAGGCGATCACCCCGCGCATCGCGCAACTGCTCGGCTTGAAGGACAGCAACGGCGTGGTGGTGACCGGCGTCGGCACCGGCTCGGCTGCCGAGCACGCCGGGCTGCAGGCCGGCGACGTGCTGACCTCGATCAACGGCAAGCCGCTGCACAACGTGCAGGAACTGCACAACGCCGAAGGGCTGCTGCCGCTGGGCAGCACGCTGCAGCTGGGTGTGCTGCGCGATGGTCAGGCGC
>JBDTZX010000133.1:0-5016 GCA_040004895.1 Rhodanobacter sp.
AGGCGGCGGTAGAATTTCTTGCCGCCTTCGTTGAATTTGGAGACATGCCAATCGATGCGGCCACAACCGCCACTCTGGGCGATAGCGCACAGGTGCTTCATCAGCGCTTCTCCAATGCCCAAGTTTCGCGACTGCTCATAGACAAAGAGGTCGTCGAGCCAAAGCCCGGGCATGGCGATGAAGCTCGAGAAAATTGAATAGTAGGTCGCCATTCCGACAATCTTGCCCTCGACCTCCGCGACCAACGCGTGCGCTAGTGGCTTTGAAGAGAAGAGCGCTTCGCGCAGCGACTCGACGGATGCCTTGAGCGACTCGGAGCAGCCGTCGAATTCAGCCTTGGCCTTGATGAGATCGAAGAGAGAGCCAAGTTCCGATTCCTGGACTTCGTGGATGTTCATCATGAATTCCCCAAGCGGCCTGACGCTGGAACCAAGTGGCGGTGCAGCTGCCCGCCCCGAACGACATGTCGGCCCTGCGCTACAGGTGGAAAAAGTACACGGGCGCGAGCGCCGCGATAGCCGCTGCTGCTTGAAGCGCCAGCACTGGCAGAGAAAGACGCGGAGCGCGCGGCAGCCACTTGATTGCGAAGAACGCCACGAGCGGTACTTGCGCAACGATGAGTAGCTGAAACAGGTGCGCGGCGGCTCCCTCGTCCGCTGGGTGCACAGCACCAGCGCCATCGATGGCGACGTTGCCAAGCACCAGCACCAACGCTGCGACCGACATTGCCAACGGCAGGAACGCGCTCGGCCGATGAAGCATGGTTGGAAGAGTCATTTCACACCTCCATGAGCAGGTTGAAGAGCTGACGCGGGAATTGAGCGGCGGCGTAGCCGTCCGCTTTGAACGATATGCTACACAGTCGCATACCGATATGCCGCGTAGCCGTATGCGTCCGAGTAACCTGTAACAATGTTGCCGTTATTGTCGTGGTAGTTGCTATTGCCATATGCATCCGAGTAACCGTTGACGGCGGTTACCCGAGGAACTGTTCCTGCAATTGGTATTGCCGTATGCGTGTGTAGCAGCTGGTTTGAGCACAGACGCTAAAAGAAACGACTGGCATCAGCGAAACGACTATTTTCTTGAACATTTTTAATCCCCTGAGATGTTTGTTGAAAACCTGACGTTGAAGCTGAGCGGCGGCTTCCAGCAGGGCCGCGCAAGACGTAAGCTGACCAAGTCCGACCTGCGCGACCCCGATGGAAGCCGTGCGCTCGAGCGCACGGTTGGGCCGCGCCAGCGGTGTGCTCGATACTTCAGTCAAGGAATTCCCAAGTATCCGCCCCGTCAAAGAGCCGCACCGCCACAGTCTCTAGAAGCCTAGGATCGAAGTTCCTCAAGTTCACGCCATGACGCGCACCTGGATGTGGATTCAACGGTTCCCAGTGCGTCACACAACCGCAAGTTGCGCACCGAATTGTTCGCAAAGTTTTGTCGCCCTGAACGTAGTCCTTAGTGTGCTCTGGGTGCCCAGCGACTTTCACAGTGCCGAACTCGTAGTAAGCCCAGATTCCACCGAGCCGCCTACAGAGTGAGCAGTTGCAGCTGGTGGCAGTCTCTGGCGCGGAAGACAACTCGATCGAGACAGCGCCACAGTGACAGGCGCCAAAAAGCATTGTGTGACCTTCATCGACTGTTGGCATTCTGCAACCCCTCCTTCGACGAATTGGGCCTAACGCTGAAGTGGTAGATCAGGGTGTCCACCAAAGCGTTGGAAGTCTCCACCGTGACCATGAAGTAGGAGCTTGAGCCATCGCCGACACAGAGTTCGTCAATGATGTCCTCAATCAATGAGGTATCGACGCCAACGATACCTACATATTTGATGCGCTCTTGGATCCATTGGATAACGATCGCGTCGAGCTCGGCGCGATAGCCCTGCAATGAGTGAAGAACAATCTTTCGAGGGGTAGCCATTGAGTTCTAGCGCTTGGTAGATCCCGGATCGCGGGATATGCACTGGATGTTCAAGCCTCCCAATTCCCCCGTCAAACACGAAAAGTCGGTGGAAATGAAAGCTTGTCGGATCACGCACAGTTCGTTCAGACAGAATTTTTCGCTTCGCATATCGCACGAATCAAGGCGCTATCTTCTATCGCCGCGATTCGTGGAGATAGAAAACACGCTATTTGGGCTGCACGTTGGGCTTTTCCTGGTCGTCTTGTTCAACCCAGCCGCAGCAGTTTGCGCACTGCCGGCAGGTTGCGGCGGCTGATTTCGGGGCTCTGTTCGGTACCGTCGAGTCGAGCCAGTACGCGGCCATCGGGCAGGGTCCTGATGCCCAGCAGTCGCGCGGGCGGGACCAGGCAGTTGCGGTGCAGGCGGATCAGTTGGTCGGGGTAGGTTTCTTCGAGCTGACGCAGCGATTCCTCGATCAGCAGTTCGCCGCGGCGATGTTGCACGGTGACGTATTTTTCGTCGGCGACCAGGCTGATGACTTCGTCGAGGGCGATGCGCACCTGTTCGCCACGCAGGCGGCCACGCAGGTAGGCGGCCGGTTCGCGCGGTGTGTCGTCGAGTCGTCGCTGTGCGCGCAGCAGCGCATCGCGAAGGCGCTCCAGGCGCACCGGTTTGAGCAGGTAGTCGACGGCGCCGAGGTCGAAGGCTTTCAGCGCATGCGCTTCGTAGGCGGTGCAGAAGATCACCAGCGGTCGCGCTCGGCCGGCGAGCCGCTGTGCCACGGCGGTGCCGTCAAGGCCGGGCATGTTGATGTCCAGCAGCAGCACGTCGGGGTGAAGTTCCGCGAGCGCGGCGAGCGCGCTTTCGCCGTCGGCAAGACTGCCGACGATCTCCACGCCTTCGCACTCGCCCAGCAGCGCGGCAAGGCGGGCCCGCGCGAGCGGCTCGTCGTCGACGACAAGCACGCGCATCACGCGGTCTGCCCCGGCAGTTGCAGCGTTACCGTGTAGCGGTCGCTCTGAGCGCCGGCCTGCACGCTGGCCTTTGGACCGTATCGATAGGCGACGCGCTGGCGCACGCTGTTCAGGCCGTGACCGTGGCCGCCGATCGATGGCGTGCCGGGCAGCGGATTGACGATCTCGATGCGGATGCCGGTGCCGTCGCGATGTCCGCGCAGGATCACTTCGCCGCCTTCGCGCAAGGGCTGGATGCCGTGACGCACGGCGTTCTCCACCAGCGGTTGCAGCAGCAGGCGCGGCAGCGGGTAGTCGGCAGGCAGATCGTCCAGCTCGCGTCGTACGTGCAGGCGCGCGCCCAGGCGCAGCTGCTCGATCGCAAGATAGCGTTCGACCAATGCCAGTTCCTCGCCCAGCGTGCCGTCGCCGGTGTCGTGCTGGCCGAGTGCGGCGCGGAACAGTTCGGAGAGATCCTCGACCGTGCGCTCGGCGGCATCCGGATCGACCCGGATCAACGCGGCCACCGTGTTCATGCTGTTGAACAGGAAGTGCGGGCGGATGCGCGCCTGCAAGGCCTCGACTTGCGCTCGCGTGACCGCGGCCAGCCGCGCCTGCCACTGCGCCAGCACATAGAAGTAGCGCAGCATCGCGGCACCGAGCAGCGCAGCGATGACCACGTTGTCGCGCACGAACGCGAACAGGCTGCTGCCGATCAGGTTCATCTGCAGCGAACCGTCCAGCCAGCGCGCCAGTGCGCTGGCGATGCTGACAATCAGCACGATCAGCAGCCACACCCCGACGTAGGGCATGTGACCCGGCAAGCGCTGCAGCAGGGTGCGCAGCTTGCACAAGGTCACCGCGATCACCAGCGCCAGCCAGGTCACGAACAACATGCTGACGCTGTACGCCGGCCATTCGCGTTGCTGGTCGCGGGCCAGCCACATCACCGTCACCGTCAGCGCGCCGACCACGAACAGCGCGAACAGCGCCGGCAGCCGGCAGAAGTCGGGCAGCGGACTGTGTTCGACGGTAACGCGTTCGGGCATGCGGGCAAGTATGCCGCATGCGCCGGTGATGCTACGCGATGCGCTGACCGATCCAGCGGCGCAGGTCGGCGATTTCCTCGGCGCACACCGAGTGCGCCATGAGATAGGTGTGCCACTCGACCGGATAACCGAGCGACAGCAGCACGTCGCGCGAATCGAATCCGCGCTGGATCATCACCACCGGGTCGGCGCTGCCATGACCCCAGAAGACCGGCGTCGTCGCATTCGCCGCGCTGCGTTCCTCTGGCGCGGCGACATGCAGCGGCAGGTAGGTCGACAGCGCAATGATGCCGGCCAGCTTTTCCGCGTGACGCAGGCCAGCGGTCAGGGCGATCGCACCGCCCTGCGAAAAGCCGGCCAGGAAAATCCGCCCGCTCGGCACGCCACGCTGGTGCTCGCGCGCGATCAGCGTCTCCACCTCGCCGACCGATGCGCGCATGCCGGCCACGTCCTGCCGCGCGTTGAGGTCGAACGCGGCAATGTCGTACCACGCGCGCATCGACAGGCCGTTGTTGATCGTCACCGGCCGCACCGGCGCATGCGGAAAGACGAAGCGCATCGGCGGCCACGCCGGGTCCGCCAGCTGCGCCACGATCGGAAAGAAATCGTTGCCGTCGGCGCCCAGGCCATGCAGCCAGATAACGCTGCAACGAGGATTGGCGGCGGTTTCGTGTTCGATGGCGGGAAGGGTCATGTGGCTTCTTCTTTCCAGTTCTAGATATGCAGGGTGATCGGGCGGACGTCGCTCGTTTGCAGGACGGTGGAAATATCCAGACCCACAGGATCGCTGTCATCGTGGGTGGCCTTGAAACCGGCGGCAAGCACGAGTTTTTTCTCGGGCCCGCTCAGGCGTGGTTCCGAAGTTCCAAGTTCGGGGTTGAGGCGAAAGGTGACATACACATGTACCTGGGCCGGAACAGGCTGGCCTTTGACTGTTTCGAGGATGAAGGTGTGTCCCGAAAACCAGTCGATGGTGGTTTTCTTCAACAGGGAGCTGCTGCCATTCGATCCACTGATGCGGCTCTGCGCATCGGTCACCACGATCTTGCCGTCCGGCTGCAGATTGCCGGTGATTGCAACGATGCCGCTTTCATGAGCGTGTACTGCTTCAA
>JBDTZX010000516.1:0-16998 GCA_040004895.1 Rhodanobacter sp.
GCCCATCGCGCCGGAATGATGTTCATGGCATGGCCGCCGATGCAACAATCCGCACCGCCACCGACTTGTATGACGGCGTGCCCGAACGTTTGTCATAGTCTTCCAGAGCGATCAGCGCATTGCCTTCCGGGTAGTACATGGCGACCGAGCCGTGGGCGATCGGATAGGCCACTGCGGTATAGCCGCGTACCGCGCCACCGCTGGCGATCGCTTCGACATCGATGCGGTCGCCGTGTTGCAGACGGCGAGCGGCAAGGTCGTCGGGGTGGATGAAGATCACGTCGCGCCGACCGGTGATCCCACGGTAGCGATCGTCCATGCCGTAGATGGTGGTGTTGTATTGATCGTGTGCGCGCACGGTGGTGAGCGTAAGCATGCCTTCGGGCGCGGGCCCGTCTTCGTCCAGCCCTCGTGCGACCAGAAAATGCGCGCGATGGTCGGGCGTGCTCCACACGCGTTCGGAGGCGGCGATGTAGAGGCGGAAGCCACCGGGTTCGCGTACACGTTCGTTGAAGCGCTCGAAGATAGGAAACACCGCTTCGATGTCATCGCGAATGCAGTCGTAGTCGCCAACCTTTGCGTCCCAGTCCACCGTGGTGTGGGGCAGGGTGGCCTTGGCCATCGCGGCGACGATCGCAGGCTCGGACTTGAGCAGCGGCCCTGCCGGTTTGAGTCGCCCCTGCGATGCATGCACCATCGACATGGAATCCTCGACCGTCACCGACTGGAAACCGCTGGCCTGCACGTCGAGCTCGGTACGACCGAGGCAGGGCAGCAGGATCGACTCGCGCGCCAGAATCAGATGCGAACGATTGAGCTTGGTGGCGATGTGCACCGCCATGTCGAGCTTGCGCATCGCGGCGAACGTCGCCTCCGGATCGGACATCGCCACGGCGAGATTGCCGCCGAGGCATACCAGCACTTTCGAGCGGCCATCGCGGATCGCCTTCACCGCTTCCACGGCATCGTGGCCGTCCTTTGCCGGCGGTTCGAAGCCGAAGCGCTTGCGGATGCCATCGAGCAATGCGTCGTTTGGCTTCTCGGTGATGCCGACGGTCCGATCGCCCTGCACGTTGGAGTGGCCGCGCACCGGGCAGATGCCTGCGCCCACGCGACCGATGTTTCCCCGCATCAGCAGCAGGTTGGCGATCTGCTGCACGTTCTCGGTACCGTGGCTGTGCTGCGTGACACCCATGCCATAGGCGACGATCACGCGCTTTGCGTTGGCATAGACCTTGGCCGCGGCTTCGATGTCGGCGCGGGCGAGCCCGGACTTGCGCTCGATCGCATCCCACGATGTTGTCTGGAGATCCGCCACCAGCGTCTCGATTCCCGTCGTGTGCGCAGCGATGAACTCGTGATCGATCACACCATCGCCGCCCGCATTGCGATCGACGGCGTCGGCATCCAGCAGCCACTTCATCATGCCCTTGAGCAGCGCGACGTCACCACCGACCTTGACCTTGTAGTACGTCGTGGCGATCGGCGTCGAGGCGCCGGTCAGCATTTCAGTGGGGCTCTGCGGCGCGGTGAATCGCTCCAGGCCGCGCTCGGGCATCGGGTTGAACACGATGATCGGCACACCGCGCTTCGACACCTCGCGCAGCGTCGACAGCATGCGCGGATGATTGGTACCCGGATTGTGACCGATCGAGAACAGTGCATCGCAGTACTCGAAATCGTCCAGTGTCACCGTGCCCTTGCCGACGCCGATCGAATCCGGAAGGCCGACGCTGGTCGCCTCGTGGCACATGTTGGAGCAGTCGGGAAAATTGTTGGTGCCGTATTCGCGCGCGAACAGCTGATACAGAAACGCCGCCTCGTTCGACGCGCGGCCGGAGGTATAGAACTCCGCCATGTCCGGATCGGGCAGGGCACGCAGGCCGGTGCCGATGCGCTGCATCGCCTCATCCCAGGAGATTTCGACGAAGGTGTCGCTGGCCTTGTCGTAGGCCATCGGGTGCGTGAGGCGACCTTCGTCTTCGAGTGCGTGGTCGTGCCAGGCCCACAGTTCGCTGACGGTGTGGCTGGCGAAGAATTCCGGCGTGGTGCGCTTGGATGTCGCCTCCCAGCTCACTGCCTTGGCGCCGTTTTCGCAGAATTCGAACGACGAGGTGTGCTTCGGATCGGGCCACGCGCAGCCGGGGCAGTCGAATCCTTCCGGCTGGTTGACCCGATGCAGCGCGCGACTCTCGCGGATAGGCGCCAGCTGTTTGCTGATCGCACCGGCCACCGCGCGCAACGCGCCCCAGCCACCGGCGGGTGCGTCGTATTCGCTGACTCCTGGAACTTCCTTCCCGCTCATGCCACGTCGCCTCGTTCAATACCTGGACGATCCTACGCCCGCGACGAAACTAGTGGGGCTCATCCGTCATGACGGGCGCTCCGCGGAAAGCCACTCGTGCATGCGCCGCCGCATGTGAGCCGATCCTCTCCCAACTCCCGCTTTGGCTGGCTACAATCGACTCGCAGATTTGGAGAAGCATGGACAAGCGAGTCTTTTGGTCGGTACTGGCTGCGCTAGTGATTTTTGGGGTTCTCGTGATTGGTTGGCGAGCCTTGGAGCGCGAGCGTGATCGGGAAGATGCGCAAGCGGTTATGGACTCCATCACACAATACGCTCAACAGGGCCTCGCGGATTCGCTGCGGCAGACTGAGGCAGAAAGCCAACGTCAGCTTGATGTTCAGCAGCGTGCACGCGAAGTCGACGCCATGAACGTTGATCGTAGACGTCTCCTGCCGGATCAGCGCTGCATCGGTGGGACGGTGATCACTGTCAAGGGTTCTGTCTACACCCAGGTTCTGCTTGGCGGGACGCCGGTTTCCTGCTCGGGTGTCTATGCATCCGTGCCGCTTCGTTGACCTCGGTATTTTGATCCAGCTCTTCGTGATCGTGAGTGCGGTCCGGAAATCGACATGTCGCCTACTGGAGTTACCAGTTTTTCGTGGACAAGAGCTAGCATCTGAGTCCGTGGCTGGAGGTATTCGTCATGTTCGTGGGCAAGACTCAAAGCAGAGCCAGGCGTGCGTACAAGTTCATCGAAGCGCATCGAGGTGAGTTCAACATCCAAGTGATGTGTCGGCTCCTCGGCATTGCCCGCGCCGGCTACTACGCATGGCTGGATCATCCAATATCTGACCGAGCTCAGGAAGACGCGCGACTGCTCTGCCTCATCCGCGCGTCCTTCACTGCAAGCCACGGAATTTATGGAGCCCCTAGAGTCCTTCAAGATCTCCGAGAACGCGGGAAGTCGTGTAGCAAGCACAGGGTTGCGCGTCTAATGCGCGAAAATGGTTTGCGAGCGTTCCATGGCTACCGTACGCGGCATATCCCGGTCCCCAAACCTCAAGTCCTGATCCCCAACCTGCTGCAGCGCCAGTTCACGGTGTCTCGGCCAAATGAGGCGTGGGTGACGGACATCACATACATCCGAACTTGGCAGGCCTGGCTGTATCTGGCCGTGGTCATGGATCTCTTTTCACGAAAAATCGTCGGCTGGGCTGCCAAGCCGACGATCCACCGGGAATTGGTTCTCGAAGCTCTCATGAAAGCCGTTCGAACCCGGCGACCACGCAATGCGTTGATTCATTCGGATCAGGGAACTCAGTACGGGAGCGACGATTGGCGGCGCTTCTGCAAGAGTAACCATCTCGAACCAAGCATGAGCAGACGAGGAAACTGCTGGGATAACGCGGTGGCAGAGTCCTTTTTCAGCAGCTTGAAGAAAGAACGCATCAAGAAGCGCATCTATGCTGACCGAGAGACCGCTGTTCTGGACGTAGCCGAATACATTGAAGGCTTCTACAACTCGACCCGCCGCCTAGCTATCTCGGTGGCGTCAGTCCTATTGAATTTGAAGCGGCACACCGGAGCCGCCGATCAGGCGTCCACTAAATCCTGGTAACTCCACTTGCCGTTGTCCCGAGATTCTTGCCATGTGATACATTTTGATATGGATCTGCCGGGTACGAACCAGCAACGACTGGGGACATTGAAAGATCTCGCCCGAGCGGGCAAAAGTCGTTGCGCGCCCCATCGCCTGTTCCGTGAGTCCTTAAGATCAGTTTTTCTTACGTTCGCAGACGAAGATATGGACTTGTAGCTTATCGGAGGCTATATGTGGATCAAGGGAAACTCACGCTTCTTCGCATCAATATCTGCTCCGCTATTTCCTGTTCGACAGTCGCCATTGCTTCGAATCGCCGGAATTTTGTTCGTACTTGTGCTGTTATTAATTTCGCGGCCTGCGTCAGCAAGCGTCGAGTTTGAATGTAAAGAAGGGAGCAATTCGTTCCTGGTATGCGATTTCATCGTGGTCCGTGTAGTGGACACGGGGGACGCTTTAAATCCCGAGTTTCACCGAGTTGAGGATGTAATTGTTCAAGGAGGGAAAACCACGTCGCTTGGCGATGAGTACTTGGGCAAAGTCTACTGCCCCACATGGATATCGGCATTTAAAGGGATACTCCCGGATGAACCTAAGAATCCGCCTAGTGGGATTGTAGAATGCCTGGGGCGTTTTACCGTGGAACGGCATAATGAGTTCGGCACTCTCCGAACATCACTGGAAAGCTTTATGCCTATTGGGTTCCCTGAAAGGGAAGTTGAGCGCTGCGTTTTGATCAGCGAGAGATATGCGAATAGGCCCTACGATTACAAGAAAGACGGACTTGCTTTCTGGTACGTCGTGGCGACAAAGCCGCACACAATATTCCCTGGTCCTTATCTGCTTACTAATGTAGAGTCTGAGTTGGTACAATCAGTCTGTCATCAAAAATGGAGCATCGAGAAAAGTACCGAGGGATCAAGCTGGGACGCCGCCAATTATACAAGCATTCAAGACTTCATACCCCCGACAGCCCTGGGATGGGAGCAAGCAAAATCTCAGCTTCACGATGAAATAAAGCAGTATATCGCCCAGTCGAAAGTTATTAAAGATGGATACGTCTTGCAACTCAAAATCGAAGCTCATTGGTACGGGTTCTATGAAGAACTTTACTATGAAGCAAAGGTTACAAGAACCAATGACGCGAACAGTGCCCCTGTTGTGGCGGACAATCTCATTCTATATTGGCAGCATGGTTCCAATTGGGGCGCGAAAAACTGCGGAAAAACATCCTTCTGCGCGCAGAGTGAACGTCTTTATGCTACAAGTGCATTTGCACCACCAAAACTCTGCGGCGCTGCGACATCTGTTCTAACTGGCTTGACTATAACGGTGCGATATCCCGAACGAGAGCAATGCACACATAGTTAACAATGGCACCGCTTGCGATCCGTCAGGTAGCTTATTTTGGAATAGACTTAATAGAAGTTTGCTTATTTATTGTTCAGGCTGTGTTGCCCTATACGGAATTAGCAATATCACCTTTTTTTTGAGCAGTAAACACTCGGACGGCCTTGCTCGTAAGTGGTGAATGCCGTCCAGGGCGATTAGCCCGTGTTATCGCGGGTAACGGAGGAGCTATCGTTCGACGTAGGGGGAGTACCCGCTTTTGAATGCAATCTCAATCGATCTTTGCAACATGTCTATGACTGTGTAGGCAGTGTCAATGTGTTGCGCTCGAGATGCGTGAGGGACGATGCGCCCGCTTCAATCAGTCTTCGATGTGAGACAGTAGATCCAGAGGATATGTCTCGATGCCGGCCCCGTCCGGGTTGCGATAAGCCTGAAGAAACTCAAAATCCTTGCGGCCAGCTTTTGCGCATTTTCGCCGGATGATACGGATGATTTCCCGTTTGCTTGATTCGGACGTCTTGATGCCGAAGACGATACCCTCGAGATCTTCGAAGTTGTACGTCATCAGCCGCATTTGGGGGGATGAAAGGTCGTTGATGTGACTCCAGAAGGTCAGGCGGTGCTCTCGCTCATAAGACCAGTCTTCGAGTTTCGTAGTGATGCTTGTTTCGAAATCTTCCCAGTGTTTGGCGCGCCACCTGGTTTCGTCGGCATGGACTTCCCGCTCGATGGGGCTCAGTTCGCGTTTCCGGTTGACGCGCCAGACTTTGTTGAGGGTCGGGATGGGGATGCTGCCCATTGATGTGAAGAAGTTGAGGCGGACAATGGAGGGGCTGTAGACGACAGCCTTGAAAGGAATGGGGACCTCGTTCCAGATAGGCCCTGCGCCATTTGCGGCAGCCGGCACGCGGAGCGGGAGGAAGTCCGTTTCATGGTTGGCTGTCGCCCGAAACTTCAGACACACGTCCCGGTGTCCGTTGGCGTAATGGCCCCAGACAGACGCGTTGGAGATGCTGTCCATGAAGCAGGCCATGTACCAGTCCGGATACACCAGCGTGCGGAGACCCTCAAGGTAGCGGGCAACGAAGCTAACGTAGACGAAGCGGTGGTTCTCCCGAGCAGGCCCTTCTATGCATAGCCACGCGCGCAAAGCCATCTGGTCGTGAGTTGCGTTCGCGGCCTCAAAGGCCGCACGGAGTTTTTCAGCGCTATCGTCGGTGTCGTTCCCCGTCGCAGCAAGGGTTGTCTCGACCACGTGCAGCAAGTTGAGGACATCTAGGGACGCAGCATCAGGGACGCCATCTTTGAGCACGCCTTCCGGGATAAGTCGGAGGGCCTCAACGGCCCAAGGCAGGTGCAGACGCGAGAGGTAAAACCGCAACTCCGACTCAGTAACGGGTACCTTGCGGTTTGCGAGATGAGAGACTAAGGACTGCATGTCGCTAGCCGCGACAAGCCTATCGGCCAAGGCGATGACCTGCCGGATAAACGGTATGTCGGGCGAGTGGAACGGATCTGCCAACGGGAGGCCCCTGACAGTCAGCACCTCTTCTTCCTTGATGAAAAGATGGTGGATGACGCCCCATGCAAGGCAGCCAAGGAAATGCCGGAAGAGGTTTTCCCAGACGATGGCGTCGCCACTGAAGACGAGCTCACTCAGCCCCTCCATGGGATCGTTGAGTGCGTCCGGCTCGGAAAAGAACACGGTCTGTGTTTCAAGTTCCTGTGAGTCGCCAAGCAGCCTGTCGATGGGACGGAAGCGGTAATAAGAGGTCATGGATTTTCAGGAGCTATCTTGGGCGCGTTCGTTAAGAGCAATGTGTGCAGAGAGTCCTGTAAGGCCTCATGAAAGGTCCTCTTCGGAAATCCACTTTTCCACGACATCGCGGTTTAGCAGCACGACATGGTGTTGCTCCGGATGGGTTGCAGCTTCGTTCGTCAGCAAATTAAGGTGGCGTACGGTGTAAAAAAGCATAGCCCTTCGACAATTGAGTTCCAGCGCAGCGCCATGCTCTATGCCGTAGTCTTCCTCGACGGCTCTGCGTTGCCAGTCGGCGAGTTGAGGATTGGGCCCGAGAACGACAGGGACACGGGTGTTCCAGAGAAGATCGCCTTCGGCATGGACGACAAGTGCGTCACTGGAATGAATCTCGCGCGAGCGACCGATAGCAAAGTCCCGGTACCGCTCCCGGCGATGACAAAAAGCGCGAACATGCCAACGTAAGCCATCGAAGCCCATGGCGTGCGGGGAAATGACCCGTTCCGTGGGTTCTGGCGAGCGCATCGAGTGATAAGTGATGGACAGCGTCTTTTTGCGGTTGATGGCATCGACGAAGGCGGCAACCTTGGCGGCGTCGAGCGGCCGAGCAGGGGTGTCGACAAGTCCTGCAGCAGGCATTTTCCCGAAGAAGCTCGTGTCCGCCGGGATGATCTTCATCTGCACGGCGTAGAGCTCGTTGAGATACGCCTCGGCCTTGTCTGCGATGAAGCGCGGGACAAACGTCGCAGTTGGGACGTAGCGCTTCAGGCTTCCGTCGTATTCCATGTTGCCAGGTGCGCGCTCGATGTAATCGGCGATGTCCTGTGATGCCTTGGGTGGCGAGATGCCGAAGAAGTCAATGAGGTCACCTCGGTTGACTTGGCGGGCGTACTGGAGGCGCGAATCGATGAACTCCAGCCGCCGCTCCTGTCCCCAGCGGCTGCGGGTAGCGGGTGTATCGTCGTTCATGGGTGCTCCGGGGCGGGAAGTTTTGCTTTGAGCGGGAGAACCAGTCTACTAACTTAGTCCAATTAAAAACAATAAAATAAAAAGGATAAAGTAATAAGACTAAAGTCACTTGACGGTTGATCTGTGCAGGATCAAGCTATCTGCGACCGACATGGAGACGCCTTTAATGCTTCCGAACAGCCGCTTTACCGACCTTCTTGCCGACATCGAGCCAAGCCCAACGACCAAGGGCCACGCCCAGTCGGCGCACACCAAGGTGCGTGAGCACCTCAAGAACCACACCGATTTCTGTAAGCGCCGGACGGGCGACTTCCTAGCTGGGAGCTACTCGCGTGACACTGCCATCCGTCCGAGGAGGACGGCAGACGGCCTCGACCGGCCGGACGTGGACATCATCATCGAGACGTCGTTTTCGAAGTCGGATACACCGATCGACGTCCTAAACGAACTGGCCGACGCGCTCCGCGATGAGTTCACTGTTGAGCGCATCAACAAGCGGTCGGTGCGCGTGTTGACCACAAACTCGGAAATCGATGTCGTCCCGGTCATCCCGGTGGACGACATTTACGAACTGCCCGACCGGGATCTCGAGGGCTGGAAGTTGACCAATCCGCCAGGCCACAACACCTGGAGCACGGCGCGGAACAAGGACTTTTCGGGGCGATTCAAGCCGCTTGTCAAGCTCTTCAAGTGGTGGCGCCGCCAAAACAAGACAGGCAAGCGACCGAAGGGCTTCGTCCTTGAGGTCCTGGTGGCAAAGCATGCCCCGAGCGGCGAGCTGCACTACGGGGAGGCGTTCACCCGGATGCTCGAAAACATCCGAGACGCTTGCGCGCGGGATGCCGAAAACGGCTACAAGCCCTACATCGACGATCCAGGCCTGTCGGGCAACAACATCCTTTCGAAGGTCTCGATGACCGACTGGAAGGCGTTCATCGCCCGGGTCAAAAGCCATGCGGCCTCGGCCCGCAAGGCCCAAGACACGGCCGACAACGACGAGGCTACAGATCTGTGGCGCGGCATCTTCGGCGAGCGCTTCCCGAAGCCGTTGGCGGCCACCGCCTCGGCTCGCTCGGTGGGAGGCACTACCACCGCCATCGCGCCAGCAGCGGGCTCATTTGTCTTTCCTGATGTGCCGGCCACACCGACCAGCCCGCGCGGCTTCGCATGAATCGTTGGTGCTTTCGAAACATGCAAAGGGTCGCCCACGAGAAGGCCCTGATCGAGGCGCTCGCGGGCGAGGACTGGTGGACATTCGGTCGCTGGTTGATGGACGGATACCGTCTTGCGGTCGAGGGCATCATCCATACCAGGGGTGCGACGTTTCCGGTCCGCCTGGTATTTCCAGACCAATATCCTCTCGTGCCCTGCTGGGTCGAGCCCCAGGACCGTGTAAGTCGCTGGAGCGCACACCAGTATGGAGACGGCGGGTCGCTCTGCCTGGAACTCCGCCCCGATAACTGGACCTCGACGGCTAGCGGGGCGGACATGCTCCGGAGCGCCCACCACCTTCTGGAAGCCGAAGTAAAGGGCGACGGGGCCACCTTGTCCTCTGCCCATCACATGGGTGAGGTGCAGGCGTTCAACGCCGGCAGGATGCCGGTGCTGGTCGGCGCAGGGTGTGCAGAACGCATTCGGCATGGAATAGCAATCGGCCTTCGTGCGCACCGCTGGCCGATGCGTGCAGACTTCATTCCCGTGTATCTCAGCGACGACGTGGACGCAGCCGCAGGCCGAGTACGACCGGATGACGCTGCCAGCGCAATCCCGGCTCCGGTCATCGACCTCGATGCGGCACAGGCCGATGCGGCGGAAAATTGGTCGGACATGGCGCAATTTACTGATGCATCACCCATGCTCGTCTCACTCGAGGGGCGTCTTGCCATTGCTCGGACATCGGGTCATTTGCAGGTATTCCACCAGTATCGGGGCAACGACACCCTGTACCGGCGCGAACTCATCACGCTCAACGACGATGCTGGTAAGCGGTCGGGCAGGGCCGACGGGGCCGCGTTGAAACGCGTAGCTCTGATCGGAGCGGGATCGGTTGGGTCGAAAGTGGCGGAGTCGCTGGTGCGCTCGGGCGTGCGGGACATGGTTATATTCGACGGCGACGTCATGTTGCCCGCCAATCTTGAACGCCATGCGCTCGACTGGCGCGACGTGGGTTACCGGAAAGTGGATGCACTGCAAAGGCGTCTTCTTGCCATCGCGACAGACCTTCGCATCATCACGCGGGCTGTCAACCTTCGGTGGCAGCTCTCGGCGAAGAACCATGCGAGCAACGTCGGCCTCCTGACCGGCGCTGACATTATTGTCGATGCAACGGGGGACATGCCGACGTCTCTGTATTTGGGCGCGCTGGCAACAGTCAGCGAGCGTCCCTTCGTCAGTGTGCAGGTTTTCGAGGGCGGACTCGGCAGCCTCGTCGCCCGGAGTCTGCCCGGGCGCGACCCTCCGTACATCGACGGTCACGCGCGCTACCGTGCTTGGTGCAACGCTGAGGCTACCGCGCCACCGCCTTCGGGCCGCCGCGCCTACGAGGCATTCGATTCCGTAGGTGAACCGGTCGTCGCCGACGACGCAGCAGTGACCATGGCCGCCGGTACATGCGCACGCGTCGCACTCGATGTGCTCGACGGCGCCGTTGACTCGCAACAGCCCGCATGGCTTTTGAGCGGATTCAAGCGCGGTTGGATCTTCGAGGGCCTCGGGTCGTGCGTGCGCCTTGACGTAGGCATTCTGGCTTCGGCTGAGTCTGACGGTTGCGTCGATGAGGCCGGCGGCGAAGTGGCGAAGTTCGTTCTTTCTCTCGTGCCGGTGGAAGACGATGCGACTGCGGCTGGGTGACCGGGAGGTCGAAATCCTGAAGGGCGCGTTGCGACGGGCCGGGCTGCGCGAGACCGGCGGCCAGCTCTTTGGCCAGATGCACTCACCAGGGGACTTTTCGGTCACAGAAGTCACAATCCAGCGACGGATGGGAAGCATCAGTCGCTTCTTCGTCGACGTCGCCGAATCCCTCCGGGCAGCGCGCGGTTTTTCACGCGAACCGCGCGGGCGTACCGGACGTTTAACTACATCGGCGAGTGGCACAGTCATCCGTCGTATCTCACGCTTCCAAGCACCACCGATGTGACCACCATGCAGGAACTCGTGTCTGCGGAAGCCTTCCGTGGCCACTTCGCCGTTCTTCTTATCGTCCGCCTTGACGGGGACGTGCTCGCCGCCGAAGCCTGCGTGTTTGACCGCACGCGGGCTATGTTTAACGTGCAGCTGGAGTTCGACCATGCGTGACTCGACCATCCCCACACTGACGGACCGTAAGGGCATGGGCGGTGTCATCGCACTCGATGGCTTCGGCTACCAGGAATGGTCCGCCGCAGCGATGGTGCCACGCTGGCTGGCAGACCCGGCCTTCGAGGCTGTGGGTCTCGAGATGCTCGAGGACTTCGAGGTGAGTTTCTTTGTGCCCGACGCCCCGACCAGTACCTTGCACCGCCTTGAACGCTACCAGGCAAAATCCGCCACGCTCAGCCGTGCTGATCTCGTTGCTGTGTTCTCCGGATTTGTGACGTTTGCTGACCGGCACCCCGATGCCGTGCGGACACAGACACTCATCACGCCAGCGCTGCCCTCCGATCTCAAATGGGTGGTGCGGGATGGCTTTCGCATCGCTAACGCGCGGCCGTTTTACTACCACTACTCGACAGTGATGGACGATAGCGAGATAGCGTATGCGGCCGAGCTCATAGATACATTTGGCAATCAGGTCGGCTCAGGTCTGGTCAGGGACATCACCATTGACCTGCTACCCCACGACGAGCCATATATGTAAGCGCGCTTTGGCGATGCGCTAGAAAAGTCGGTCGGTCTCGACTGGTCGAGTTCGGCCGTCCGCCGCGCTTTCAAAAACGTCTGCACCTTGCTGCACGCACAGCGCGGCAAGAAGGTGGGTCGCAACGACCTGTATGCGGCACTGTCCGATGGCAATCCGCTGGTCGATATCCCGCGTTCCCTGAGGCTCGATTTCGTGCGAGGCCGGATTGAAACAATGCCAAATCATCTGGGTCTTGATGTCGAGGACGGCGGGCGACATATGGGGACTGGCGCGGTGCCGTATGCAGCCAACCTCCAGCGGGCTCTGGAAAACACCGCCGTGTGGGCGCGAGGACAGGGTTACCGTCGGGTGGGTGTGGACGCGCCCCTTCGCCTGTCGGTTGCATTCGGGCTCGGTGCAGCCTTCCGGGCGCCCTCCGGCTTTGAGCTTGAATATGGAACGGCCGGTGGTTCATGGCCAACTGACGCCCATCCGCCGGGAAGCAATGCTGCGGAGTGGACAATTGCGACAGCAGAAGGACCGGTCGACGGCCGCCTCACTGTTGTCGTCGGGGTGATTCGCGACCCACTCGAGGATGTCTGCCAGCACGCTGGTCCGGGTGCCGTCATTCTCCACTTGCACCTGCCGCGTGCGGTGGTGTCGGGTACGGACGTGCAGGCCAGCGTTCGCGCCGTCAAGGATGCCGTCAGTGCTGCGGTCACACGCCTCAAGCCCGCAGGCATAGATCTTTTCTTCCTCGGTCCTGCTGTGTTGGCTGCAGCGCTCGGCCATCGCTGGAACGCCTTGCCGCCGACGACCTTCTTTGAACACGACCGCGCGGGAGGCTACTTGCCGACCATCGTAGTCCGCTGACCGCCTCTCCTCGTTGGCTAATCAGGTAGTTTCATGGATTCCTCAAAGCTTCAGTCCTTCCTGCCGTATCTGTCATCGATCACTTCCGTTGCAATAGTCGGTGCGTTGTTTTGGATCTTGTGGCGCGGCAAATCGATGTACCCCTTTTGGCTTCGCCTCTGGAATCTGTTCCATCGCAAGGAACCAGCCGACACACCCTGGCTTGCCACCGCCATGGATGAACGCAGGGCGCTTTTGAAGTTCCGTGTGTTGTTCGGGTGGGTCGACACGCTCTCCCAAGCACTCCGGCTGGAGTCATGGGCAAAAAAGCACGGGGTCGACGTTGGGAGCGTTTGCGATTGCGGCGAGTTTTTTGACCGCCAGACGCTGAAGCTAAAAGACCTGCCCTCCAAGGTAGGTGCGGTGGCGCAAATTGTTCCGGCGTATCTTGCGGTGGTCCTTCTGGTTGGCTTCGGCCTGATGGCTACCGCAACGACAGACGGCGTATTCAGGCTGAAGGCGACTGGCCGACTGCTGGCCATCGATGGCACGATGGTTCGACCGCTCGGTAAGGGGCGGTGGACCACCCTGACGAAAGCGGACTGCGCAGGCCAGGAAGATCCAGGCGACCTAGGCGTCGACCGTGCGGCCGCATGCCATATTCTCCAGTACGACCGACTCGCCCGCAGGGTCGCTGACACGGTCTAAGCCCAGCGCGAGCTCGGGGGCGTGGCATTCCTTTACGCGTTCCTCATAGGTTTTCCGCTTTGGCGTTATGCCATATCACTGCACGCCGCACGATCCCTCCAGCGGGAGGGGGAGGTAACCGGGTGGCGACACCGAGGGACGACGCAAGTGCCATGCCAGCGCAAACAAGAGTTGACATAATATACATTATGCGAAATTAAGGATGGTCCTGAATATGGCGGGTCGTCCCGTCCGACTTGAGCGTTGCGGTCGTTCCCGACCCAAACCCCTCAACGCCCGAAGGTGATTTCCTTGCCTTCGTGGTCGCGGTCCCAGCCGCGCAGTTGATCGCGGATGTGCGCGATGCGCTGGCGGCCGAGTGCGTTGCGTTCTTCGTCCAGCACCTGGCCGTCCAGAAGTTCGGCCAGTCGCTGTGCGGTCGGCAGCATGGCGTCCCACGCATCCAGGGCCGGCAGCGGTGCCGGCAAGGTCATGAAGAAACTCACGCCGGGCGTGCGCAAGGCATCGAGTCGGCCGAGGTCGAAGTTGCCGGGCTTGAGCATGTTGGCAACGCTGAAGATCGGTCCGAGCTCCCGCTTGCCATCGACCAGGCGGTGATAGATGCCCATGTCGCCGAATTCGAGGCCGGCCTTTTCTGCGGCCACGATCAGGTCGGAGCCGTTGAAATGTCCTCCATCGCGGGCGATCACGAACAACGTCACGATCCGTTCCACCGGCAACTGGGCCGGACGCCGCCCCAGATCCGAGCGTGGCGGAATCCTGGCCGCCGTGGGCGCTGCACTGGAGGTCGTCGTTGCGGAGACCGGCGCTGGCGAAGGCGCGATCGGCGGTGCCGACGATTCGCTGGGAGCGCGCAGTGCATCGACGATGGATGCAACGTGATCGGCAAGCTTGGGCCGCGGCTTCAATTCGACCAGCTCGACTGCCCGTTCGCCTGCACGCTCACCGGAAAGCGTGGCACCCAGGCGTTCCAGTTCCTCGCGCAGGCCGACGTCGAGTTCACCCTGGTGCGGCTGCGCGGTTGCGGCAAGCGGATCGTCGAAGTAGGGATCGCGTGCGCCGAACGACAGGTCGTCGCGGTCGCCCTGCTCGCCCAGCGTGGGTTCGCGTCGCTCGCCAGGATGTTGGCTGGGTGCAGCCCTGCGCGTGCCCTGCTCCTTTTTTGGCTGACCGAACAGCCAGATCAGCGCCAGCACGATCACGCCACCGATCAGCAGCGGAATACCGACGGCAGCGTTCCAGGCGAAAGCGAGCACGGGTTGCATCGTCATCTTGGGGTCCTCAGGCAGCGCCTGCGAGTTTAGCTGCTTCGTCCAGATCCACCTGCACCAGGCGCGACACGCCGGCTTCGCGCATGGTAACGCCGCAAAGCTGGGTGGCCGCTTCCATGGTGGCCTTGTTGTGGCTGATGAAGATGAACTGCACCTTCTCGCTCATCTCGCGGACCAGGCTGGAGAAACGCACCACATTGGCTTCATCCAGCGGTGCGTCCACCTCGTCGAGCAGGCAGAAAGGCGCGGGATTGAGGCCGAAGATTGCGAACACGAGTGCCACCGCGGTCAAGGCCTTCTCGCCGCCGGAAAGCAGACTGATGCTGGACACCCGCTTGCCGGGCGGGCGCGCCATGATCGACACGCCGGTGTTGAGCAGGTCGTCGCCGGTCAGTTCCAGATAGGCATGGCCGCCGCCAAACAGACGCGGGAACAGTTCCTGCACGCCGGCGTTGACCTTGTCGAAGGTTTCCTTGAAACGCTGGCGGGTTTCGCGGTCGATTTTCTTGATCGCTCCTTCGAGCGTCGCCATGGCATCGACCAGATCGGCGAGCTGGTTGTCGAGGTAGGTCTTGCGCTCGCTTTGTTCGGCGTGTTCCTGGATCGCGGCGAGATTCACCGGCTCCAGCCGCGCGATCTTCTGCGCGAGCTCGACGAGTTGCTGACGCCATTGGTCGGCGTCGATGTCTTCGGCGAGTTCGGCCAGCAGGGTTTCCAGTTCGAGGCCCGACGCAGCGATCGCCTGCGCCAGCTGCTCGGCACGCAGATGGAGCGCCTGCGCAGCCAGGCGTTTCTCGGAAAGACCTTCGCGCAAGGCCTGCAACCCCTGCTCGGCCAGGTGCCGCTGCTGCTCGAGCTGGCGGAATTCGATATCGCAATCGTCCAGCGCACGGCGGGCCTCGACCATCTGTCGGTCGACCAGCAGGCGCTGGTCCAGATAGGTCTGACGCTCGCCTTCGAGTTCGGCGATCGGGTCCGAACCGGCGGCGAGCTGTTCGCCGATTTCGGTGCGCCTTGCATCGATCTGGCGCAACTGCGTATCCATGCGGGCGAGTGCCTGTTCCAGCGAGCTCAGTGATGAGCGCCTGGATTCCAGGCCCAGCGCCAGCGAGTGCGACTGATCGGCGGCCTCGCGTGCATTCATGCGCGCTTCCTCGCGCGCTTCGAGCAGGATGCGGCGCTCGTTCTCCAGCTCACGGCGCTGGTCCTCCAGATCGCCCATCAGGCCGACCGATTCATCCAGTCCGGCGCGCGCCTGACGTGTCTGGGCCTGCAACTCGTCGATCTGGGTGGCCAGCTCGTCCAGTTCGCCGCTGACTTTCTCGGCGCGGGCGCGTGCGGTTTCCAGCTTGCCGCGATGGCTCTGCATCTGCCCCGCCAGTTCCGATTGGCGGCGATGCGCGTTGTACAGCTCGCGCTGCGCATCGTCGCGCGCGCGTTCGGTTTCGAACTTGCTGGTACGCAGGACTTCGAGTTGTTCGCCGGCTTCTTCGAGGTGTGTTTCCAGTGTGCTGATCTGCTCGGCCAGCATGCGGATCTCGCGCTCGCGCGCCAGCACACCGACCTGGCTGCCTTGCGCACGTCGCACGCGCGCCCAACCCGGGCCGAGCCATTCGCCATCGCGGGTGATCACCGATTGGTACGGCGCCAGCGCGGACAGCGATGCCACGCGCCGATGTGCATCGTCGATCGATTCAGCGGTCAACACATGGCCCAGTATCGCCATGGCCGCGGCTGGACCGCGCACATGCGCAGCCAGCGTGCCGGCGGTGTTGCTGCCGCCTTCGGCGCTATCGAGCAAGGCGACATCGGCATTCTCGAGCGCGTTGAATTCCACGGCGAGCGAGTGCGCACCGTCGACCAGCACGCTGTCGAGGAAGCCGCTCAACGCGGTTTCCACCGCCGTCTCCCAGCCGGCCTCCACCTGCAGTGATTCGCCCAAGCGGCGCGAGCGATCCAGCCCCAGGCGCATCAGCCAGCCGCTGGCGGCGCTCTCTTCCTGGCCGAGCGCCGCATGCTGCAGGGCCTCGAGCGATGCGTGACGTCCGTGTGCCGCCTGCAATTGCTGGCGCGCTTCGTTCAAACTCGACTGCAGCAACCGCTCGTCGTCCAGCACCTTTTCATGGCTGCTCTTGTGCTGGTCGAGCAGGCCGCCGAGCATGTCGACGCGCTCGCGCTGGGCGTCGTGCTCGGTCAGCAGCTGCTCGCCGGCCGCATCCAGTGCGACCACGTCGGTGGCCTTCTGCTCCGCTTCCAGCGCTTCGCGACGTCGCGACAGGTCGATGCCCTGACGATCCAGATAGTTGAGTTTGGTTCGTTCGACTTCCGCGGCGCGGCTGGATTCGCCGGCGTTGCGGGTATGGCTGTCCCAGCGTTGCTGCC
>JBDTZX010000318.1:0-1508 GCA_040004895.1 Rhodanobacter sp.
GCATAGAGATCGTCGAGCAGCGTCGGACCGTCGGCAAGCTTCCAGCTGCCATCGGTCACGATGTCCTGCCGATGCCCATCGGCGTAGGTCAGCCGGAGCACCGCGCGCACGCGCGGATCGGCGTGCCACGGCGCGCGCTCCCAGTGCCATACATCCGGATTGGTCAGACCGAAGAAACCCCGCCCCAGCTCCATGCCGATCGCGTTGAGCGCATGCGCGTGCAGCCATGCCGTGACATCGCTGACCACATACAGCACGCACTTGTCGTAATCAGTGAAATCGGGCGACAGCACGGCGTCGCTGGCGCGCCTGCCATTGATCGACACGTCGGCATAGCCGCCGGCCGCCACATAGAGTCGTGCCGAGCGCAGCCCTGCATCGACATGAAATTCCCTGCGCAACAGCGGCGCGGCAAGCGACGCATGCGCGGCTTTTCCGATCCATTCCGAGCGCCCCCATGCCTGCGCATCGAGCAGGCCGGTTTCAAACCACGACTGCGCCGACGCGCTGCCGGTCGAAGTTTCGACCAGCACCTTCCAGTAGTAGCGCGTCGCCGAATGCAACGCCGGGCCGCGGTACTCGATACCGAAGGACTGCCGCGAGATCACGCGACCGCTGTCCCACACATCCGCCCTGCCGGCCTCAAGATTTTCCGCACTGCTGGCGACCAGCAGGCGATAGCTCGTCTGTTCGGTGCCGCGCCGGGTCGCAGCAACGATCCAGGAGAAACGCGGGTGCGCGTCATCGATCGCCAGCGGCTCGCGTTTCGCTTCGATCTTCAACGCCTGCAGCTGCACCGATGGGATGCCGGCAGCGGTCGCCGTCAATGAAAGCCAGCCCAGCGCGAGCACACACGGCACATGTCGCAGCGTCATTCGCAGCATGTCATTCCCGCGATCACGTCGATACCCGGCCACCGACAACCAGCAACGATCGTAGTGGCGGGGCCGCGACAGCGAAAGCGTTCGCTGGGCACCGCATGGCCCCGAGCTCGTTTCCGCCAAGCCAGCACACGGCCGATGCTTCGCACCTTCCCGATGGCTTCGGCTACGCTGGTGCGACAACGCGACCGTTTGCAAAGGACCTTCCTCCCGATGTCTGCCAATGGCTACTCGCTTCGCGCTTCGGTGCTGCAGACACTGACCCGGATGAAACGGCCGGACGTGCCGTGGCAAGTGGCAGTGCGCAATACCGCAGCCGTGGTGTTGCCGCTGGGCATCGGCATCGCCACCGGTTATCCGCACGTCGGACTCGGCGTGGGTGCCGGCGCGCTGGACACGATGTTTTCCGACCAGCCCGGGCCCTACCGGCAGCGGTTGCGGCAACTGCTGCTGGCCTCGCTGGCGGCAGGCGTGGCATCGCTGCTGGGTTTCCTGATCGGCGGCCAGCTGCTGCCGATGCTGGCGGCCACCGCGGCGTTCGGATTCTTCGGCGGACTGCTGGTGGTGTTCGGCACCGACACCGCGCGGGTCGGCATGACCAGCATGATCCTGCTGGTGATCACCGCG
>JBDTZX010000342.1:0-1506 GCA_040004895.1 Rhodanobacter sp.
CCACTTCCTCGACCGTCCAGGTGTTCTTGATCGCGTTGCGGTACATCTCGTAGAAGCCGGGATAGCGCATCGGCCGCAATGTGAGCTCGAAGCCCGGGTCGAGGATGTGAGAAGTGAGTGTGGAGGAGTGAGAAACGAGAGAGGATGCACTCATGACAGGGAGGTCCTATGCATTATCGAGAAGCCGTGGTGTGGAACCGTGCAATGGAAGTGGCGCGCGAGGTGTACCGGTTGACAGCACTTCTTCCACGGGAAGAGATTTATGGAATGCGCAGCCAGCTGACCCGAGCTGCAGTTTCAGTACCCAGCAACATCGCCGAAGGCTGGACGCGCGAATCGAAAAAAGAGAAAGCCCAGTTTCTGGCCATTGCGCACGGATCGGTTGCAGAACTGGAAACACAAATCACCTTGTGCGAACAACTCGGATGGTTTCCCGAGCATGAAACGACCTCGGTCCGTTCCGCACTCGATCAAGTCAGTCGCATGTGCACCGCCATGCGCCGAAAGGCTAGAAACGAGTGAAGAGGAGTGAGTGGAGAGAGATTGCCGCTTTTGCCCTCTCTCATTTCTCACTCCTCCCCATTCACTCCTCGCTCTACTGGCAGGCTTCGCAGTACTCGGGGTTTTCCAGCGAGCAGAACACCGCGGCGTTTGCCTGTGCTTGGTCCACCACGAATACGGTCTTCTCGGCGGTCACCGTGGTCTTGGCGATCTTGGTGGCCGGGCGCGAGCGCAGGTAGTAAGTGGTCTTGATGCCGGCCTTCCACGCGTACATGTACATCGAGCTGAGCTGGCCGATGTTCGGGTTTTCCATGAACAGGTTCAGTGACTGGCTCTGGTCGATGTAGGCACCGCGTGCGGCACCCAGTTCGATCAGTGCCTTTTGCGGCAGTTCCCACACGGTGCGATAGACCGCGCGCAGGCGCTCGGGAATCGATGTGATGTTCTGGATCGATCCTTCGGCCAGCTTGATCGCGTCGCGTACTTCCGGCGTCCACAGGCCGAGCGTCTTCAGCTCGTCGGCGAGATAGCGGTTTACCTGCAGGAAATCGCCCGACAACGTCTCGCGCTTGAACAGGTTGCTGACCTGCGGCTCGATGCATTCGTAGCAGCCGGCAATCGAGGCGATGGTGGCAGTCGGTGCAATGGCGATCAGCAGCGAGTTGCGCAGACCGTGCTGCTTGATCTTCTCGCGCAGGCCATCCCACCGCGCGCTGTCATGCGGCGAGGCATTCGGCCAGTAATCGAACTGCAGTTCGCCGTTGGTGGCGCGGCTTTCGGCGAAGCCCGGATGAGCACCTTCGCCCTGAGCCAGTTCGCACGACTGCGACAACGCATGGAAATAGATTTCCTCGGCGATCCGGGTGGACAAGGCCAGCGCCTCGGCCGAATCGAACGGCAAGCGCAGCTTGAAGAACACATCCTGCAAGCCCATCACGCCCAGACCTACCGGCCGCCACTTGATGTTCGCCGTGCGTGCGGTGTCGATCGGATAGAAGTTGAGGT
>JBDTZX010000479.1:0-4988 GCA_040004895.1 Rhodanobacter sp.
ACCGTCGCGGGTAAGCAGGGCGGCGCCGACCAGAAAATGCGAATACGGTGCATAGGCGTGCTCGCGTGCGGCGCTTGCCAGCGCAAACAGATCGTCGAACATGGTGCTGGTTTCGGGCATCGGAATCTCCGGCGATGACCCCGTGCGACGCGACCGGCGGGCCAGCTTACTCTTCCGGCAGTGCCCGGATCAAAGCCCGCGGTCCCGACTCCGGCTAAGATGCCCGAACCATTCGAGGGGATTGCAGCATGCCGATCACCATAGCCGCCCTGCGCGAAACCGCTGCTGGCGAACGCCGCGTGGCGATCACGCCTGAGATGGCCAGAAAGCTGCGCGGCAAGGGCCTGCGCGTCTTGCTCGAACAAGATGCCGGTCGCGCTGCCGGGTTTCCCGATGGCGCCTATGCGGAAACCGAATTCGCCGATGCGGCCGGCGTGCTGGCGCAGGCCGACGTGCTGGCCTGCGTGCTGCCGCCGCAGAACAGTGCCTTCGCCGCGTTGCGCGAAGGTGCCGTGGTGGTTGGGCAGTTGCGTCCCTATGGCGCCCCCGAGCGGGTTGCCGCGCTGGTGGCACGCAAGCTCAGCGCGTTCTCGCTGGAACTGCTGCCACGCACGACGCGCGCGCAGGCGATGGACGTGCTCAGCTCGCAGGCGGCGGTCGCCGGCTACCGCGCGATGCTTGTCGCGGCCGAAGCCTCGCCGAAGTTCTTCCCGATGCTGACCACCGCCGCCGGCACTATCCGTCCGTCGAAGGTGCTGGTGATCGGTGCCGGCGTGGCCGGACTGCAGGCGATTGCCACCGCGCGCCGGCTGGGTGCGCAGACCGAAGGCTACGACGTGCGGCCGGAGACGCGCGAGCAGGTCGAATCGCTGGGCGCGAAGTTTCTCGATCTCGGCGTCAGCGCGGCCGGCAGCGGCGGTTACGCGCGCGAGCTTTCGGCCGAAGAGCGCGCAGCGCAGCAGCAGGCACTGGCCGAACATCTGAAATCGATCGACGTGATCGTCACCACGGCGGCGGTTCCGGGTCGACCTGCGCCGAAGATCCTCACCGCGGCGATGGTCGAGGGAATGAAGCCCGGCGCGCTGATCGTCGATCTGGCCGCCGAGGGCGGCGGCAATTGCGAACTGACACAACCCGGCGAACGGGTCGAGCACGGCGGTGTGGTGATCCTCGGTCCGCTCAATCTGCCGGCCGGCGCGCCGCTGCATGCGTCGGAAATGTACGCGCGCAACGTGTACAACTTTTGCGAGCTGCTGGTCCACGACGGTGTGCTGCAACCGGACTTCAACGACGAGCTGATCGCCAGGAGCTGCGTCAGCCACGCCGGCGAGGTCCGCTTCACCGGCTGAGCGGCTGAAGACCGCTGGTTACGGCCGGCTTGGTCGGGGGGGCGGCCCGCCGTGACCGGACTGCTTCAGCCACTTCATGCGCTGGCCTGGCGGCAATGCGCGCCACTGGCGGATCAGTTCGTCACGTTGCTGCGGCGGCAGCTGCTGAAAATGCTCGAAGGTCGAATGCAGCCGGTTGCGTTCGGCCGGCGGCAGTCGCTGGAATTCCAGCTGGTTGGCCCGCGTGCGTTGACGCTCCTGCGGCGTCATCGACTGCCAGCGCGCGATGCGCTGGCGCACTTCCTCGCGTTTTTCCGGCGGCAGGGTGACCCAGTGTTCGGAGCGCTTGAGCATGCGCGCCTGCTTGCGTGGCGGCATGCTGTCCCACTGGTCGCGCAAGGGCATCAGCACTTCGCGTTGCGCCGGGTCGAGATTTCGCCAGGCGCGGGGCGGCGGCATCTCGCTGTTTTCGCCACGGACTGCCGGCACGTTCTGGGCATGCAGTGGCGCGACGGCCATGCTGCCAAGCAGGGTGGCAAGCAGCAGCGGCAGGGCGGCGAGTCGGGAGATCGTCATGGTTTCAGTGCTGGGCCGGCTGGTTGCTGTTGGCCGCCAGCCAGCCGTAGAAATCCAGATCCTGATAGAGATTCGGATCGGTCTGGTCGGCATCAGGCGGCAGCTCGTTGTCCAGATCGGTGTTCGACTCGGCGCTGACGATGGTGTGGACGGAAGGCGCATGCGGTGGCGACGGCGGCCATACCATCAGTGCGCTCAACGCCAGCATCGCCAGTGCCCCGGTCGGAATCAGCCAGCGGGCGCTGCGATGCCTGGTCGCGTGAACCGAGGCCAGCGCCTCGCGGCGGGCCGCCCGCAGGCGCCCGGCCGTGACCGAATCGACGTGCTGGCTTGCCTCGCGATAGAGCTCGCGGGCGCGCTGTTCGATATTGTTGCGGGGCGACTTCATCGCCAGTCCTCCAGTAGGTCGCGCAGATGGTGCATCGCGCGCGACAGATGCGTTTTTACACTGCCCTGCGAACATCCCATGGCACCGGCGGTTTCGGCAACATCCAGGCCTTCCAGCATGCGCAGCATGAACGCCTCGCGCTGGCGCTGCGGCAGTTGCATGACCGCAGCGGACAAATCGGCGTAGGACTGCACGTCGTGCAACCGGTCCAGCGGGCCGGGTCCGTGATCGGCCGGTTCCCACGTCGGCATTTCGTCGCCGTCGTCGTCACGGCCGCCACCGAGCCAGCCCACCACGATCGAGCGTACCTTGCGGCGGCGCTGCAGATCGACGATGCGCCGGCGCAGGATGCCCCAGAACAAGGGCGGCCATTCCGCGGCAGGTTTGTCGCGATAGTGCTTGACCAGCCGCAGCATCGCATCCTGCACCGCATCCATCGCATCCTCGCGCTGGCGCAGCTGCATTTCGGCCATGCGGAACGCGCGTCGCTCGACCTGCGCCAGAAACGCATCGAGTGTGGCGGGTGTCTCGCGTACGTCCAGCAGCTCCGCATCCAGAGTACTGACCATGCTGCTCATGGCCGCAGCCTCCGTATCGTCGGTTGGCGCATCCTCGGGCTCCAGCGGTTCGACTCCCATATTCAACGCGGCAGGCTCGCACGGGTTGACTGACGCCCGTATGATGCGCAGACAACGATGTCCTGACGGGGTGGGCTCATGATCGACGGCTTCCTGGCGCTGTATATCTTCATGCTGGCCGCATTTACCGGCTATGAAATCATCGCGCGGGTACCGGTGATCCTGCACACGCCGCTGATGTCGGGTTCCAATTTCGTTCACGGTATTGTGCTGGTTGGCGCGATGATCGCGCTAGGCCACGCGCAGACACCGTTCGAGATGACCTTCGGTTTCATCGGCGTTCTGCTCGGCGCCGGCAACGCCGCCGGCGGCTACGTGGTCACCGAACGGATGCTGGAGATGTTCAAGTCCAGCAAGCCGGACGCCGGCAAGGAGGCCAAGTGATGAACTGGCTGCCGACGCTGATCCGGGCCTGCTATTTCATCGCGGCGCTGCTGTTCATCCTCGGCCTCAAACGCATGAGCTCGCCGCGCACCGCACGTGGCGGCATCGTGTGGGCCGGCTACGGCATGCTGCTGGCGGTGCTGGCGACATTCTTCCTGCCTGACATGCATAACCTTCCACTGATTGTTGCCGCGGTAGCGATCGGTGTCGGCGCCGCCTGGTGGAGCGGCAAGCGCGTGGCGATGACTGCCATGCCGCAGATGGTCGCGCTGTACAACGGCATGGGCGGTGGTGCGGCGGCGGCGATCGGCGCGGTCGAGCTGATCGGCTACGCGCGAAGCTATGCCTTGCTGCATCCGGCCGGGGTACCGGATACCTCGCCGCTGCGGCCGGAAAGCTGGGCGGTCAATGCGGTCTCGTCGCTTCCTGCAGTGAGCTTGCTGTCGCCGGTCGAGCTGACCCTGGGCGTGCTGGGTGCACTGATCGGTGCGGTGAGTTTTTCCGGCTCGCTGATCGCATTCGCAAAACTGCAGGGCTGGCTCGACAAGCGCTTCGTTTTCGCCGGACAGCGCGTAGTCAACCTGCTGCTGCTGGCGGTGGCGGTACTGATCGGGATCCTGCTGGTCAGTGGCCATGCCAGCCTGCCGTTGATCGTCGGCTTCTTCGCGCTGGCGCTGCTGTTCGGATTGATGATGACGCTGCCGATCGGCGGCGCCGACATGCCGGTGGTGATCTCGCTGTACAACGCGTTCACCGGCCTGGCGGTGGCGTTCGAGGGTTTCGTGCTGGGCAACGAGGCGATGATCATCGCCGGCATGGTGGTCGGCGCGGCCGGCACGCTGCTGACCCAGTTGATGGCCAAGGCGATGAACCGTTCGATCGGCAACGTGCTGTTCGGCAGTTTCGGCGCGGCCGGTGGCGAAGCGCAGGCGATCGACGGCGCGCAGAAGCCGATCGACGCCAACGACGCCGCCGTGATGATGGCGTACGCCGAGCGCGTGGTGATCGTGCCCGGCTACGGCATGGCTGTGGCACAGGCGCAGCACAAGGTATGGGAATTCGCCAAGCTGCTGATCGAGCGCGGCGTGAAGGTGAAGTTCGCGATCCATCCGGTGGCCGGCCGCATGCCCGGCCACATGAACGTGCTGCTCGCCGAAGCCGGCGTGCCATACGACCTGATTGCCGACATGGACGACATCAATCCGGAATTCCCCAACGTCGACGTGGCGCTGGTGATCGGCGCGAACGACGTGGTCAACCCGCTGGCGAAAACCGACCCGGCCTCGCCGATCTACGGCATGCCGATCCTCGACGTGTCGAACGCGAAGCATGTGATCGTGGTCAAGCGCGGCAAGGGCACCGGCTTCGCCGGCATCGAGAACGCGCTGTTCTACGCCGACAACGCACGCATGCTGTACGGCGATGGCCAGGCCGCGGCCGGTCAGCTGGTGACGGAGTTGAAGACGCTCGACAGCTGAGTGTCGGGCGCGTCAGTTCAAGGCTTGCGCGCCGGACGCCAGGCCAGCCACGCCGCCAGCAACATGCCGGCGATGCTCCAGACGATGTCTGCCGGGTGCAGCGAGAAGCGCGCCAGCTCCCACAGCATGGCGACGCCGGCCGTGCGGATGGCATCAACCAGACCCATGCTCATGTTGCCGGCAATCTGCACGCCGG
>JBDTZX010000068.1:0-1500 GCA_040004895.1 Rhodanobacter sp.
TGGGCATGGCGCGGCTGGCGATCGAACGATTGCAGCGGCGCGAACGCGGCGAGGAGACGCCCGGCCTGCCGCGGACCTTTGCCATGCTGGCGGCGAACGACGACGTGCCGGTGCGAGTGCTGGCGATGCGCCTGATGACCGCATTGGAACACTGCGGCAGCTGCATGCTGATCGATATCGAGCGGGGCACTGGCCACGGCAGCGACTGGTTCGCCGAACGCGAAGCACAGGCACGCTTCGTGATCTACCTGGATGCACCCCATCGCGACGGCCACCTGCGAGGCCTGTGGCGGGACCGCTGCCTGCGCCAGGCACACGTGCTGCTGTTGCCTGCAGCTGGCGGCACAGCCGGCACGGCCATGGCCGGCCGCGACCGGCGGTCCGATGCGCATCCGCCATCGGCCACGACATCTGATCCTTCTGCATGCGGGCCGTCAGGTGGCGCTGGGGGCCGCGCAGCGCTGGCGTTCCGTGTTCACCGGCGACCTGCAGCATCACCATCTGGGCAACGACGCCGACATTCCACGACTGGCTCGGTTGATCAGCGGGCATGCTCGCGGGCTGGTGCTGGCCGGGGGCGGTGCGCGCGGACTGGCGCACCTGGGCGCGCTGCGCGCGTTGCACGAAGCTGGCCACGCGTTCGATGCGGTCGGCGGCACCAGTATCGGCGCGATCATCGGTGCCGGGGTGGCCGCCGGCTGGGCCGTCGAGGACATGACCGAAGCCTTTCGGCGCGCCTTCGTAGAGGGACGCCCCCTGTCCGACTGGACCCTGCCGATTGTCGCACTCACCCGTGGTCGCCGTGCCACCCGCATGCTGCATCGCACCTTCGGCGCGCTCGACATCGAGGATCTCCCACTACCCTATTTCTGCATCTCCACGCGTTTGTCCGGTGGCGGTCAGGCGGTGCACCGGAGCGGCCCACTCTGGCGCTGGCCGCGTGCATCCAGTGCGATTCCGGGTGTGCTGCCACCTCTGCTGCACCATGGTCAGGTGCATGTCGATGGCGCACTGGCCAACAATCTGCCCACCGATGTGATGGCAGCGGACGGTATCGCACACATCAGCGCGCTCGATGTGCGTGCTGATATCACGTTGCGCACCGATGCCGAAGAATCCGTGACACCCCCTTGGTGGCAGTTGCTGCTGCAACGCGATGGCGTGCAGCGGCCGCGGCTTCTTTCCACCCTGATACGCGCCGGCATGGTCAACGGTGAAGACGCCAGCCTGCGCCGACGCGATCTTGCGCAGCTGCTGTTCAGTCCACCGCTGGAACAGATCGGCATGCTCGACTGGAAGAACTGGCAGCGCGCCATCGACGCCGGTTACCGGCACGCGACCGGGGTACTCGAGCAGGATGCAAGAGGTGGTGGCAAGGGTGTGGAAACGCACACGCCGGTTTCCGCGCTGCCCGATAGAATGGGTCGATGAATCCAATTCGCAGCTACAAAGGCATCGCACCCACGCTCGGCGCGCGCGTCTACATCGATCCTGCCGCCA
>JBDTZX010000390.1:0-4971 GCA_040004895.1 Rhodanobacter sp.
GACAGCTACAACGCGAATCCGGGCTCGATGGCGGCGGCGATCGACACGCTGTTGCTGGCCGATGGCGAACGCTGGCTGGTGCTCGGCGACATGGCGGAGCTGGGCGACGATGCGCGTGCATTGCATGCCGACGTCGGCGCCCGCGCCCGCGCGCGTGGCGTCGACCGACTGCTGGCGGTGGGCCCGTTCGGCACGGCGACCGTCGAGGCGTTCGGTGCGAACGGTGAACATTTTCCCGACAAGCCGGCGCTCATCGCGGCACTGAAGGCCCGGCTGCACGCCGGTGTCACCTGCCTGGTAAAAGGTTCGCGTTCGGCCGGCATGGAAGAAGTCGTTGAGGCCCTGGGCAGTCACGCGGCCAGCATGCAGCAGCACCAGGGGAGGGCATTCGATGCTGCTTGAACTGGCGGACTGGATGGCCAAGCACTTCACAAGCTTGCACCTTTTCCAGTACATCACCTTCCGTACCATCATGGCCGCGCTCACCGCACTGGCGGTGGCGCTGCTGCTCGGCCCTGCGCTGATCCGCAAACTCGGTGCCCTCAAGGCTGGCCAGGTGGTGCGCAGCGATGGTCCGCAGACCCATCTGGTCAAGGCCGGTACGCCGACCATGGGCGGCGTGATGATCCTGCTGTCGGTCAGTGTGGCCACGTTGCTGTGGGCGGACCTGCACAACCGCTATGTGTGGGTGGTGCTGGTGGTGATGCTGACCTTCGGCTGCATCGGTTTCTACGACGACTACAAGAAGCTGGTGCTGAAGGACAGTCGCGGTCTGGCCTCGCGCTGGAAATATTTCTGGCAGTCCCTGTTCGGCCTGTGCGCCGCGTTGTTCCTCTACTACACGGCGCCACATGCGGTGGGCGCGATGCCGACGGCGGAAACCGCCTTGTACGTGCCGTTGTTCAAGCACGTGGTGTTGCCACTGGGTTTGTCGTTCGTGGTCGTTGCGTATTTCATGATCGTCGGCTTCTCCAACGCGGTGAACCTCACCGACGGCCTGGATGGACTGGCGATCATGCCGACCGTGCTGGTGTCCGGCGCACTTGGCGTGTTCGCCTATCTTGCCGGCAACAAGGTGTTTTCAGAATACCTCGGCATCCCGTCGATCCCGGGTGCCGGCGAATTGTCGATCTTCTGCGGCGCACTGGCTGGTGCCGGGCTCGGATTTCTCTGGTTCAACACGTATCCCGCGCAGGTCTTCATGGGCGACGTCGGTGCGCTGGCGATGGGCGCGGCGCTCGGCTGCGTGGCGGTGATCGTGCGCCAGGAAATCGTGCTGCTGGTGATGGGCGGCGTGTTCGTGATGGAAACCGCGTCGGTGATGATCCAGGTCGCCAGTTTCAAGTTGACTGGCAAACGCGTGTTCCGGATGGCGCCGATCCATCACCACTTCGAATTGAAGGGCTGGCCGGAGCCGCGGGTGATCGTGCGCTTCTGGATCATCAGCGTGGTGCTGGTGCTGGTCGGTCTCGCCACGTTGAAGGTGCGCTGATGTTCTCCTACGACGCCACCCAGGCAAAACGTCGACAGGGGCCACGCGGGAGCTTCGACCTGTGGCTGCTGGTCGCGCTGATCGGACTGGCCAGCGTGGGTGTGGTGATGGTGACTTCCAGTTCGATCGCGGTGGCGGACAGCCAGCACATGGGCGCGTTCTACTTTCTGCGGAAACACCTTATCTTTCTCGGGATCGGCATCGTCGCGGCCGGCGTGGCAATGCGCACCGAGCTGAAGCTGCTGGAAAAATACGCATTTCCGCTGCTGGCCGTGGCGTTTCTGCTGCTGCTGGCGGTGTTCGTGCCGCACCTGGGCATGAAGCTCAATGGCGCACGCCGCTGGTTGAACCTGCTGGTGACCACCTTTCAGCCAGTGGAAGCGGTGAAGCTGATTCTGGTGATCTACATCGGCAGTTATCTGGTGCGTCATCGCGAAAGCGTCGAGACGCGGTTCTGGGGTCTGCTCAAACCGATCATCGTGGCTGGCGGAGTCGTTTTGCTGCTGCTCGCGCAGCCGGACTTCGGTTCCGCCACGCTGGTGATCGCGGTGACCATTGCCATGGTCTGGCTGGGCGGCGCGCGGCCGATTTTCCTGTTCCTGATGGGTCTGCCGCTGATGCCGCTGCTGTATATCGCGGCAACGGGCGAAAGCTATCGCATGAAGCGGCTCACCTCGTTCATGGATCCGTGGAAGGATCCGTTCAACGATGGTTTCCAGCTGACCCAGTCGCTGATGGCCATCGGTCGCGGCGAATGGACCGGCGTCGGTCTGGGCTCCAGCGTGCTGAAACTGTCGTACCTGCCGGAGGCGCATACCGATTTCATCTTCGCGGTGATCGGCGAGGAACTCGGTCTGGCCGGTGTGGTGCTGGTCGCCGCGTTGTTTGCGCTGGCGGTCGGTCGCGGGTTGTATCTGGGACTCAAGGGGGTCGAAGTCGGACAGCGCTTCGCCGGTTACGTGGCTTTCGGTATCTCGCTGATGCTGGCGATGCAGGCGATCGTATCGGTGGGCGTCAATCTCGGCGCCTTGCCGACCAAGGGCCTGACTCTGCCGTTGATCAGCTACGGCGGTTCGTCGATGGTGCTGACCTGCGCGATGGCCGGCGTGCTGCTTCGCGCCACGTTCGAAATCAATCGCGCGCTGGATGCGCGCGAAGTCACGCGGCGCATGCCGGTCGCGGTGGCGGCGGCCGAGTCAAACATCGCGCTGAAACCGCGTGAGGCGGTGGCTGCATGACCGCGAACGCGCCCGTGCTGATCATGGCCGGCGGCACCGGCGGCCACATCTTTCCCGGCCTTGCCGTGGCCGAGTGCCTGCGCGCCAAGGGCGTGCGCGTGGTGTGGCTGGGTGCGGTCGGCGGCATGGAGACGAAGGTGGTGCCGGCGCAACAGATTGAATTGCATACCGTGAACGTTCGTGGTCTGCGCGGCAAGAATCTGGCGACACGTGTGCTGTCACCGTTGATGGTGCTGCGTGCGCTGGTCGAGTCGCTGGTCGTGCTGCGCCGGATCAGGCCACGCAGTGTGCTGTCGATGGGCGGCTACGTGGCCGGCCCGGGTGGCCTCGCTGCATGGTTGCTGCGCCGGCCCTTGCTGGTGCACGAACAGAATCGCATCGCCGGCTTCACAAATCGGCAGCTGGCGAAGCTGGCCACGCGCGTGCTGACCGGGTTTGCCAACGTGCTGCCGCGGGCAGAGTGGGTCGGCAATCCGGTGCGCGCATCGATCGCGGCCCTGCCCGAACCTGGGGTACGCATGACGGGCCGCGCCGGCAAGCCGCGATTGCTGGTGCTGGGCGGCAGCCTGGGGGCACGCGCGTTGAACCTGGCCATACCGCTGGCGCTGGCACAACTGCCTCCGGCACAACGACCGGACGTGCTGCACCAATCCGGAACGCGCGGACTCGACGAGGCGCGTCAGGCGTATGCGAACGCCGATGTCGAAGCGCAAGTTGTGCCTTTCATCGATGACATGGCCGGCTCCTATGGCTGGGCCGATCTGGCCGTCTGTCGTGCCGGCGCACTCACCCTGGCCGAACTGACGGTGAGCGGTCTGGGCGCTTTGCTGGTGCCGTTTCCTCACGCGGTCGACGACCATCAGACCCGTAACGCCGAAGTCCTGGTCGCGGTCGGTGGTGCCGAGCTGATCACCGAACCCGACCTCAAGGAAACGGAACTGGACGTTGAACATCTGACACGACGCCTGCAGGCGTTGCTGGGCGATCGCCCCCGGCTGCTGGCGATGGCGGAAGCTGCGCGCACGCTGGCCAAGCCGGATGCCGCACAGGTCATCGCTTCCGCCTGCATCGAGTTTGCCTGCACGGAGGTGGCCGCATGACGCCGCGTCGTTTGCATGCGCACGAAGACCTGATGAGCACGTTCCAGCGTGTGCATTTCATCGGCATCGGCGGCGTCGGCATGAGCGGTATTGCCGAGGTGCTGCACAACCTGGGCTATGCGGTGTCCGGCTCCGATCGTTCCAGCTCGCCGACCGCACTGCGCCTTCAACAGATGGGCGTCAGCGTACACGTGGGCCATGCCGCCGAACATATCGGCGATGCCGACGTCGTGGTGACCTCCAGCGCGATCCGCCAGGACAACCCCGAACTGGTTGCTGCGCGCAGCGCACGCATCCCGGTGATCCCGCGCGCGGAGATGCTCGGCGAGCTGATGCGCTTTCGCCGCGGCGTGGCGATCGCCGGCACGCACGGCAAGACCACCACGACCAGCCTCACCGCAAGTGTGCTGGCCGAGGCGGGCTACGACCCGACGTTCGTGATCGGCGGTCAGTTGAACGCGGCCGGCGCGAATGCGCGGCTGGGTACCGGCCAGTATCTGGTGGCCGAAGCCGACGAATCCGATGGCTCGTTCCTGCTGCTGTCGCCGGTGATCGCCGCGGTCACCAATATCGACGCGGATCATCTGGAGAACTACGGCGGTGACTTTGCGCAGGTCAAGAAAGCCTTCGCCGACTTCCTGCATCGCCTGCCGTTCTATGGCCTGGCGGTGCTTTGCGTGGACGATCCGGAAGTGGCCGAGCTGGCAAGGTCGACCACACGCCGCGTGATGACTTATGGCATCGACACGCCCGATGCGGATGTGCGCGCGGTAAATCTCAGCCAGCACGGCTTCGAGATGCATTTCGATCTCGTATTGCCCGGTCGCAGGGATACGTTGCCGGTGAAGCTCAACCTGCCAGGCCGCCACAACGTGCTGAATGCGCTGGCCGCCGCCGCCATCGGCTGGCAGCTCGGTGTCGAAGCCGAAGCGATGGCGCACGCACTCGAGCATTTCGAAGGCGTCGGTCGGCGTTTCCATCGTCGCGGCGAAATCTCGCTGGACAAGGGCAGCGTGCTGCTGATCGACGACTACGGTCATCATCCGCGCGAACTTGCGGCGGTGTTCGCTGCGGTTCGTGGTGGCTGGCCGCAGCGCCGGCTGGTGGTCGGCTTCCAGCCGCATCGTTACAGCCGTACGCG
>JBDTZX010000441.1:0-4971 GCA_040004895.1 Rhodanobacter sp.
CATCCCTGCCGAACTCCAGTTCAGGCTCGTCGATGCGTTCGCGCACGCGAGCGAAACCGAGGATGATGCCGAGCACATTGTGGATGTCATGCGCGATGCCGCTGGCGAGGCGGCCGACTGCCTCCATCTTGCGCGAGTGCAGCAGTTGCTCCTGCACCTGCTCGCGTTCGGCAATCTCCAGCTGCAGCTGATGATGGTCGGCGACCGAGCGGGCCAGGCTGCTGCGCAGCGCCTGCGCGCTGAAGTCGATGATGATCGCCACCGTGACGTAGGTGTAGACGGTGCCGGGTAATTCGGAAAACACGCCCTGCAGCACCATCGGCAGGTTGGGCGGGGCCAGCATCTCGCTGGTGATGCCGGTGACGTAGACCAGCATGGTGGCGCCGAAGATGGTCCACAGCTGCCGTCGTCCGAGCATCAGCCCGGCGATGATCAGCGCCTCGAAGAACGACGCATCGTCGCGCGAGTCGGGCACGCCGACCGTCGCGAAGAACAGGATCGCCGAGATCATCAGTACCGTCAGGTACTGCACGATGGAAACGCGGAACCGGCCGGTGCGGATCAGGTACACGCCGAACCACGCCGACGCCGCCATCGCCACGTCGGTGCCCAGATCCACCACCATCGGCAGTTTCGGCCACGGGAAGAAGTAGCTGTGCCGAACGTACATCAGGTTCCAGTTCGCCCGCATCAGAATGAAGCCCTTGTTCAACAGCTGCACGCAGCCGATGAACACGAAGAAGAACTGCATGAAGTACGCATTGCTGCGGTCGACCGGGTCAGCGATCGGCAGGCGGTTCAGCCAAAGGCGCAGACGCTTGAACATCGATGCTTCCCTCATGCCCGCCGGTGCGGGTTGACAACACCCAGAATGAGGCGGAAAGCCTTGGCATTGCAACCGACGTGGTATATGCGCCGAGGATGCGCCATGACGTCGCGACTGAACGTAAGCCGGCAACCAGCGATGGAAGCAGTCACGGGTAGAACGAACCGCTCCGGGCCTCGGGCATATCCTCCTGGTCCTGGCAGCGCCCCTGCCAACAGCAAAAGCAACATTCAATCGCCGTCGCTGCGCACCTGGGCATGGCTGATCAAGGCAAAGATCAGGCTGCCGCCGACGATATTGCCGGCCAGTGTGGGCAGGGCGAAGCGGGTCACGCAATCGACAAAGTCGAGCCGTCCGGCAAACACCAGGTACATCGCCTCGACCGAGCCCACGATGGCATGGGTGAAGCCGCCGATGGCGATGACATAGGTGCACATGAAGATCACCGCGAAGCGCGACTTCTCCGCAGCGGCCAGCATCCACACCATCATCGAGATCAACCAGCCGGCCAGGATGCCCTTGGTGAACATCTGCCACGGCGAGTTGACCATCAGCGCCTCGCCCACGTCCACGAACGCCTTCTGCGTCGCCGCGTCGAACTGCTGCAAGTGCAGCAGTCCAAATGCAAACAGGCTCACGCCGAGCAGGTTGCCCACCAGCACCACCGACCACAGCCGTAGAAAGCAGCGGAAGTTCTTCAGGCTCGGCTCGGTCATCACCGGCAGCACGGCCGTCATGACGTTTTCGGTGAACAGCTGCTGGCGCGACAGGATCACCAGCAGGAAGCCCAGCGGGTAACCCAGCGACTCGATCAAATAGCCACCCGGCATACCGCCCACGTAACGGTGCAGCACAGCTCGCGCCAGCATCGAGAAACCCATCGACAATCCGGCAGCCAGTGACGACCAGGCCAATGCGGAGACGGTGCGCTTGAGTTCCTCCTCGCCGCTGCTGCGGATGATCTCGTGCAGCACGGCGGCACGCGGCGGCCGCTTCTTTTCCACCTCGACCTTTTCATCGCGCGTCAGCGCGAAGCCGTCGCCAGCGTCCGGTTTGCCGCTTTCGGCTTTGGGCTTCTCGGGTGTCCTGGAAGGCGGCTTGGCCATGGCGTGGTTACCGCTCGATTGAATGGGGAACCGCTGAAAAAGTGGAGCAGGGTGGCCACCGGTTTTGCAAACCCTGCCGGTTCGGTTCACCCGCGAATGCTGGCAACAAGACACCGATCAGGCGGAAACCTGCGTGAAGGGCATCCGGGTTGCCGCCGCCATGTTCAAGATCAGTTGTTGAGGGTGGCACTTCAATGGGCAGCCGACCGTCGGTCAGCGTGCATGCCGACAGCGATACCCCGTTCGAGCGCCGCATCGCCGGCCACGTCCAAACCGGCCGGCCCGCATCAGCGATCCGGCATTCGATGGAAGCACGTGGACGGATACGTTGGCATCCGCATCTGCATCCGCATCCGCCTCGCCGGCGCGGATCAGCGCCGCCGATGCCCGCTCAGTTCATGCCCTGCGTCATGGGCGAACTTCAGATGCCAGCGGGTCGAGCTCAGCGAAATCAGCGTGACGATGGCGAAGGCGATGGAGAAATCCATCAGTCGCGGTTCGGCATGCCCGCCCACGCCCATGCTCAGCTTGAGGATCAACGCGCCGCTGCAGATACCCACCGACAGCATCAACTGCTGCAAGGTGCTGTAGAGGCTGTTCGCCGCACTCAGCCGCGCCGCCGGCACCGCTTCGTAAGCCACCGTGTTGTAGGCGGCAAACTGGAACGACATGAAGGCGCCGCAGCAGAACAGCAGGCCGAACATCAGCGCGAACGGCCACTCCGGCCGGAACAGCGCGCACACCGCGTAGCTGGCGCTGGACAGCACGCCATTGATCAGCATGCCGCGACGAAAGCCGATCAGCCGCAGCAGCCGCGGCGTGATGCTGCGAGTGAGGATAGCGCCCAGCGACGTGGCGAGGATCAACTGACCGCTGCGCAGCGGACTCAGCCCGAATCCGATCTGGAACATCAGCGGCAACAGGAACGGCTGTGCGCCCTGGGTAATCCGCATCAGCGAACCGCCCACCACCGACAGTCGGAACGAATCGATTTTCAGCAGCGACAGATCCAGCACCGGCCGCTCGCGCCGTTTCGCGTGGCTCAGGTAGGCAAGGCAGGCCGCTGCGCCGATCGACAGCAGCGCCGCCGTGGTCGCCAGCTCGGCGTTCTGTCCGATCATCTCGAAGCCGAACAGCAGACAGCCCAGGCCGATGCCGCACAGCACGAAGCCGATCAGGTCGAAGCGGGTGGGATGGGCCACGCCGGGCAGCGACGGAATGAACCGACGCACCAGCACAAAGCCGAGCAGGCCGATCGGCAGGTTGATGTAGAAGATCCAGCGCCAGTTGAGATAGCCGACGATGAACCCGCCCAGCGGCGGCCCCATCAGCGGCCCGAGAAAGGCCGGCACCAAGGTCCACGACATCGCCGAGACGAGGTATTTGCGTTCCACCGTACGCAGCAGGATCAGCCGCCCGATCGGCGCCATCATCGCGCCACCGGCACCCTGCAGCAGGCGTGCCGCCACCATCGTCGGCAGGCTGTCGGCGAACGAGCACGCCACCGAGCCGAGCATGAACACCCCGATCGAGACGCTGAACACGCGCCGCGCTCCGAAGCGATCGGCCACCGCACCGCTGGCGGGAATCAGGATCGCCAGCGCCAGCAGGTACACCGTCATCGCAATGCTCATCGACGGCGCGGTGACATGGAAATCGCGCGCCATCGTCGGCAGCGCGGTGGCCAGCACCGTCGCATCGAGCTGCTCCATGAAAATGGCGCAGGCCAGGATCAGCGAGATCAGCCGGTAATCGGGAAAGACCGTCGCCGCAGATTCCGGCGCAGGGGTCGCTTCCTCGTTGAGCAAGGTCACGGGGCGTTCCTTGGCGATGGCGCGGCGCATCGGCGCAGCCAGAGGCCGTGGGGGATCCGGTGCGAACGCCTGGATTGCGGTGCAAATGTCGCATCGCAGCGACGGATTATTCGCTCACTGCGCGATCAGAGCAAGCACGCGGCAATCGTCTCGTGGCGACCCGCTGGCCAGTGGGAATTCATCGAGTTGGAGCAGCGCTTGATGGGCAGGGCGCGTCGCGTGCGCAGAACAACCGTCAAGTGCTGTTTTCGACAGTCGGCGTTTCGGTTTTCAATCTGACGGCACAACATAGCGAGACAAGATGTTCCGGGGGTGACGCGTTCCCCATGAGGAATGCCGTTGAGCAGTCGAGCAAGCTGGCGACTGACAATATTCGCGCAGGCTGACTCGGAAATTGAACGCGCGTGCGGGTCATGTCTAAAGAGCCAGAAGTGCGTACCGGACGATCTGATTGCTCTATTCGCGATCAGAAATTGTCGCTGGCGTCCCTTCCTCAGGCCAGAACGAACCGACGAGTCCAACCCACACAAGCCTGTTCCGTACGCAAGTTGTAATGCTTCAAACGCAACCGGGCACGCACCTGATCAAGCCATTGGGCCGTTTTTCCCCCCGTTACACCCTCACTTTCACCTGCGTAACTCATACACCCTCAAAAGGGTCGGATAACAACGGCACTCTGACCATGGCGAAGGGTCAGCGATAGCACGCAAAGCCATGATCTTCCCTGGGAATTAGCCGCTTGTATGGTCAGGCGCAGCGAAGCATACTCGCCGCAACACCCCATTTTTTGGGTCTACTTAGCGTTAGGCGCACATGGAAAGTTCTATGGCCACCAAAAAGAAAGACTCGTCCGACAAGGATCTTGTCCGCGCTCTGAGCGCAGAGAACAAGCGGCTACACTCGAAGCTCGTGCGCCTTGAAGTCAAAGAAATCACGTACAAGAATCAAATCGCTGCACTACAAGCAGAGATCAAGTCCGGCAACAATCGTCAGCTCAGCAAGATTCTTGAGGAGATTTCCAATGCAGGCAGCAGTGTGCTCATCCAAAAGTAGCGGCTGTTCGCCTAACAAATCATTCGAGGCGGACGGCTACGCCGCCGCTCAATTCTAGCGTTAGGTGTCAGGGAATACACAATGAGTGCTGATTTGTGGATAAGCGTTGCGCTAGCAATGAATCGCCCAGGGTTCCGTAGACACTCAGGACCCTCGTTGCGCATAACGCTGC
>JBDTZX010000036.1:0-4957 GCA_040004895.1 Rhodanobacter sp.
AATCAAGTGCGGTCACGCCTACCGGTCACACATCCTGACCAAGAAGTCGACCAAGCTGAAGCGTGGCCTGCGTGCCAAGAACCACCTCAAGGCGTGCGACACCAAAGGTGTAGCGCGCATGTTGCCGTACTTGTAAGACGAGGAGATAAACCATGGCTCGTGTAAAGCGTGGCGTTACCGCCCGTCGTCGTCACAAGAAAGTTATCGGCCGCGCAAAGGGTTATTACAACGCCCGTCGCAAGGTCTTCCGCGTTGCCAACCAGGCTGTCATCAAGGCCGGTCAGTACGCCTATATCGGTCGCAAGCAGCGCAAGCGTCAGTTCCGTGCGTTGTGGATCGTGCGCATCAATGCTGCTGCGCGCATGTTCGGCCTGTCCTACAGCCGTCTGATCAATGGCCTGAGCAAGGCGGGGATCACGGTTGACCGCAAGGTGCTGGCCGATATCGCCGTGCACGACATCAAGGCATTTGAAGTCATTGCCGAGAAAGCGAAGGCCAGTCTGGCCGCTTGATCGTCGGGTGCTGATGCGCCGGCACGATATGCTGTAAAGCAAGCGGGGAGAAGGCCACAGCCTTCTCCCCGCTTTTATTTGGGAAAAGCTCTTTGCGATTGCCTCCTGGCTCTCGGGACAGGATTGAGGTGAGGGTCCGGGGCTTGCCTTGGCCTTGTCAAACACGCTTCAAGCCGACGACAACGCGAGAGAGGCCCTCACCGTGCCCTCTCCCCAAAGGGGAAGGGGAAGTAGCGAGAAGCGTATCTATGGACGACCTGGACAGCCGCGCCGCTCTGGCGCTGGCAGATATCGACAAGGCCGGTACGCTGGAGGCGCTTGATGCGCTTCGCGTCGGGCTGCTGGGCAAGAGCGGCATCGTGACGGTCGCCCTGAAATCGCTCGGCACGCTGCCGCCGGACGAGCGCAGGGCGCGCGGCGCCGGGGTCAATCGGGTCAAGGATCGCCTCGCCGAGGCGCTGTCCACACGCAAGCAGCTACTTGAACGCGCCGAGCTCGATCACCGGCTCGCTTCCGAGACACTCGACATCAGTCTGCCCGGACGCGATGGCGAGCGCGGCGGCATCCATCCGATCACCCGCGCACTCGAGCGCATCGCGTCGATTTTCGCGCGGCTCGGTTATCAGCGTGCGGATGGTCCGGAGATAGAGGATGACTGGCACAACTTCGAGGCGCTGAACTTTCCCCTGCATCACCCGGCGCGGGCGATGCACGACACTTTCTACTTCGGCGACGGACGCCTGCTGCGCACGCATACCTCGCCGGTGCAGATCCGCGCGATGAAGGACCGGCAGCCGCCGATCCGCATCATCGCGCCCGGCAAGGTCTACCGCAGCGATTCGGATCAGACCCACTCGCCGATGTTCCACCAGATCGAAGGCCTGCTGATCGACGAGACATCAAGTTTCGCCGACCTGAAGGGCACACTGTCCGAATTCATCCGCGCGTTCTTCGAGCGGGATTTCGAGATGCGCTTTCGCCCCAGCTATTTTCCGTTCACCGAGCCTTCGGCCGAAGTGGACATCCGCTGGGACGCGGAAGACGGGTCCAGCCGCTGGCTGGAAGTGCTTGGCTGCGGCATGGTGCATCCGAACGTGCTGAAGAACTGCGGCATCGATCCGGAACGCTACACCGGCTTTGCCTTCGGGCTTGGGGTCGAGCGTTTCGCGATGTTGCGCTATGGCGTTTCCGATCTGCGTGCGTTCTTCGAGAACGATCTGCGTTTCCTGAAACAATTCGCGTAACTGCCGGTATACGACACGATGAAATTTTCCGAAAACTGGCTGCGCGAACTGGTCGAGGTCAAGGCTGATCGCGCCGTATTGGCGCATGCGCTGACCATGGCCGGGCTGGAAGTGGAAGCGCTCACGCCACTGGGCGACGATCTCGCCGGCGTCGTTGTGGCTGAAATCGTCACCGCGCAAAAGCATCCGGAAGCGGATCGGCTGCAGGTATGCATGGTGAATGCAGGCCAGGATGCGTTGTTGCAGATCGTCTGTGGCGCGCCGAATGCACGGGTCGGCCTCAAGGTGCCGCTGGCCAAGGTCGGTGCGAACCTGCCCGGCGGCATGGCGATCAAGGCAGCGAAGCTGCGTGGCGTGGAGTCGTTCGGCATGCTGTGCTCGGCGAAGGAGCTGGGCATCGATGCGGATGCGTCGGGTCTGCTGGAATTGCCGTCCGATGCCCCCGTGGGCCAGTCGCTTGCCGATTATCTCGGTCTGCCCGATGCCACGTTCGAGCTGAAGCTCACGCCGAACCGTCCCGACTGTCTTGGTCTGGTTGGCCTGGCGCACGACGTGGCTGCGTTGTTCGGCAGCATGGTGAAAGTGCCGGCAGCGTCCACGGCCGCGGTGACCAGCTCCGCGCACCGCGGCATCCGTCTGGATGCGGCAAGGGATGCACCGCGCTACCTCGGGCGCGTCGTTGAAGGCATCGAACCAACCGCGCGCACACCGCTATGGATGGCCGAGCGTCTGCGTCGTGCCGGGCTGCGTCCGATCAGCGCCGTGGTCGATGTCACCAACTACGTGATGCTCGAACTCGGTCAACCGCTGCATGCCTTCGACAACGACAAACTGCAGGGCGACATCGTCGTTCGCCACGCGCTCGCGAACGAGCAGATCAAGCTGCTTGATGCAAGCGTGGCGAAGCTCGATGGCAGCTTCCTGCTGATTGCGGATGAGCAAGGGCCGTTGGCGGTGGCCGGCATCATGGGCGGTTACGATTCACGGGTCACCGATGCCAGCTGCAACATCTTTCTCGAAGCGGCACACTTTGCGCCAGCCGCGATCATGGGACGCGCACGCAAGCTGGGCATGCATACGGATGCGTCGCACCGCTTCGAACGCGGCGTGGATCCCGAGCTGCCACGCCGTGCCCTGGAGCGCGCCACCGAGCTTCTGCTGACCATCGTGGGTGGCCGTGCAGGCCCGGTTCTGGTCGCCGAGAACCTTGCCGATCTGTCCGCACCCGCACCGGTCACGTTGCGCCGCGAACGGTTGGCGCGGGTGCTTGGCGTAGCGGTCGCCGATGCCGAAGTCATGCGCATCTTTACCGCGCTGGGCATGCACGTCGCCGCGAACGCCGAGGGTTGGACGGTAACCGCTCCGAGCAGCCGTTTCGATATCGAGCGCGAGGAAGACCTGATCGAGGAAGTCGCGCGGATTTTCGGCTACGACAACATTCCCACGACCACCCCGTCCGGCGCACTCGTGCTGGCGATCGAGCCGGAGGCGCGGATCGGCGAGCTTGCGTTACGCGAGCAGCTTGCCGCTCGCGGCTACTACGAGGCGGTCAATCTGTCCTTTGTTGCAGCGGACTTGCTGACGCGTTGGGGCTTCGTCGATCGCCTGGTGCCGCTGGCCAATCCGCTGTCGGCGGATCTGGCAGTGATGCGCCCATCACTGTTGCCGGGCCTGATCGAAGCGCTGCGACACAATCGCGCACGGCAGCAGGATCGCGTACGCCTGTTTGAAATGGCACGGATATTCCAGCGGCGCGAGTCTCTTCTTGAAGAACCGGACGGACATGGCCGCACTTTTCATCAAGGGGGTGAAGCGCCGGTGGAAACGCCGAGCCTGGCCGTCGTCGCCAGCGGCAATGCACGTGCCGAGCAGTGGGGCGAACAAGCGCGATCGCTGGACTTTCATGATCTCAAGGGTGACCTTGATGCGCTGATCGTCTGGGGTGGCGAACCGCAGCGTTGGACGGTGCATGCCGATGGTCTGCCCGCATGGCTTCATCCGGGTCGCGCCGCGCGCGTGACACGTGATGGCCACACCGCCGGTTACATCGGAGCCCTGCATCCGGAACTGGCCAAGGCGCTTGACCTGGGTGCCGACGTGCATGTGCTGGAACTGGCGCTGGAGCCGCTGCTTGCACGCCGTCTGCCGCAGGCTCGACCGGTGCCACGGTTTCCTTCCGTGCGTCGCGACATCGCGATGGACTTGCCGCAGGAGATCAGCTGGTCGCAGATCGAGCAGGTCGTTCGCGATAGCCTGGGTGGACGCCTTGGCGAACTGCGGCTGTTCGATCGCTATAGCGGAACGGGAGTCGAAGCAGGCCGAAAAAGCCTCGCTATGGGCTTGATTTTGCAGGACGCTTCACGCACGCTTACAGATGACGACGCGGATCGTTGCGTACGCGAAGCGATAGCTGCGTTGGAGCGGACATGCAAGGCAAAGCTGCGAGGATGAGATGGCGCTGACCAAGGCGGAAATGGCCGAGCGGCTGTTCCTCGACGTTGGCCTCAACAAGCGTGAGGCGAAGGAATTCGTGGACGCCTACTTCGAGGTGGTCCGCGGAGCGCTGGAAAATGGGGAGCAGGTGAAGCTTTCGGGCTTCGGCAATTTCGATCTTCGCCTGAAGAACCAGCGACCGGGACGCAATCCCAAAACCGGCGAGGAGATTCCGATCTCCGCGCGTCGGGTGGTGACGTTCCGACCGGGACAGAAACTCAAGGTAAGAGTCGAGGGCTATGCTGGATCAAGGGAATAATACCGAGCTGCCCGCCATCCCGGCCAAGCGCTACTTCACCATCGGCGAAGTGGGCGAGTTGTGTGGTGTGAAGCCGCACGTGCTGCGCTACTGGGAACAGGAATTTCCCGCACTCAACCCGGTCAAGCGTCGCGGCAATCGTCGCTATTACCAGCGTCATGACGTCCTGATGATCCGGCAGATCCGCTCGTTGCTGTACGACGAGGGCTTCACCATCACCGGTGCGCGCGCGCGGCTCGAAGGGCCGCAGGCCCGGATGGAGGCGAGCATCTCGCACCAGATCGTGCGTCAGGTGCGGCTGGAGCTGGAGGAAGTGCTGGGACTGCTGCGCCGTTGAATACCTCGTGCTTCCGGCCAGTGCGTCGGAGCTGCTAGAATCCCGTTTTGCCGACCTGTCGGGGCGTAGCGCAGCCTGGTAGCGCATCTGCCTGGGGGGCAGAGGGTCGTGG
>JBDTZX010000359.1:0-16639 GCA_040004895.1 Rhodanobacter sp.
ATGGCCAGCTATCCGGTCAACAAGCATCTCGACCTGCAGCTGAATTTCTACAACCTGTTCGACAAGAGTTACGTCGCGGCGATCAACAAGAGCGGCTACCGTTACACACCGGGCGCGCCGCGATCGGCCATGCTCACCGCCAACTTCCGCTTCTGACGATGCGCCGGCTCCTGATCGCGCCGAAGCGGAGCCACTCAGGAATTCGCCATGCTGTTGCACATTGCCGATGTTCTCGACCGCGAACAGATCCTGCAGCTGCGTGGCGCGCTGGATGCAGCGGACTGGACCGACGGCCGCGAAACCGTCGGTGCGCAGGGCGCGGCGGTGAAACGTAATCAGCAGCTGCCAGATGCGTCGCCGCTGCGACGGGAACTCGGCCTGGTCGTGCTGGCGGCGCTGGCGAAGCATCCGCTCTATCACGCGGCGACTTTGCCTTTGCGCACGCTGCCGCCACGTTTCAACCGTTACGAGGGCGGCGGCCACTACGGCTTCCACGTCGACGGCGCGGTGATGGCTGTGCCCGATGCGGAGCCATTGCGCAGCGACATTGCATGCACGCTGTTCCTCAGCGAGCCGGATGACTATGAGGGTGGCGAACTGATCGTCAGCGACACCTACGGCGAGCACGAGGTGAAATTGCCGGCAGGCGACTTGATCGTGTATCCGTCGAGCAGCCTGCATCGAGTGCAGGAGGTTACACGGGGCACACGGCTGGCGGCCTTTTTCTGGGTGCAGAGCCTGATTCGCGATGATGGCAGGCGACGATTGCTGTTCGAGCTGGACAGCTCGATCCAGGCCCTGACACGTTCCGGCGCGGATGCGGCGACACTGCTTCAATTGAGCGGCGTGTATCACAACCTGCTGCGGCAATGGGCCGAGACCTGATCCGCTTTTTGCCGCTGGCACGCCTCGCACTCGCCTCGTCGATTTCAACGCAGTTGTTCCCACATGGCGCCGTGGGGCGGATAATCGTCGGCCCCTGATGCAACACGGCTGAGCAATGTTCGTACCTGGTCAACGCTGGATCTCTTCTGCCGAACCCGAGCTTGGTCTGGGCACTGTCCTTCGCGTCGAGGGACGCGGCGTGCAGGTGCTGTTTGCCAAGGCTGGAATATTGCGTCCGTACGCGATCGATTCGGCACCGCTGCTGCGTGCCGAGTTCCGGGCGGGGCAACGGGTTGCCGGCAAGGGCGTTGCCTTTCTGGTCGAGCGCGTGGAAATCCGCGACGAATTGCTGATTTACCGCGGTGAAGGCCGCGAGCTGGAGGAAGGCCAGCTCGACGACGAACAAAGCGTAAGCCAGGCCGACGACCGGCTGATCGGCGGCCGGACCGATCCGGTCGCGCAATTCGAGCTGCGCCTGGAAGGCCTGAAGCGTCGCGCCGAGGCGCGTCGTTCGCCGGCGTGGGGTCTCGGCGCGGCGCGCATCGGATTGATCCCGCATCAGCTGCGGGTGGCCGGCATCGCCGCCGCGCGGCGACCACCCCGCGTGCTGCTGGCTGACGAAGTGGGCCTGGGCAAGACCATCGAAGCCGGCATGATCATCGCGCGGCAGCTGGCCACCGGCCGTGCCTCGAGGGTGCTGCTGCTGTTGCCGGACACGCTGGTGTACCAGTGGTTTGTCGAGTTGCTGCGTCGATTCAATCTCAGCTTTGCGATCTACGACGAGGAGCGCTGCGAGGCGCTGGAACAATCCGGCGACGACAGCAATCCGTTCGAGGACGAACAGCTGGTGATCGCCGACTTCGGCTTTCTCGAAAACTCGCCCAAATACGCACAACGCCTGCTCGAGGCACCGTGGGACCTGCTTGTGGTCGACGAGGCGCATCACCTCGCCTGGTCACCCGACACAGTCAGTCCGCGCTATGCGATGGTCGAACGCCTGGCCGCCACGATCCCCGGCGTGATCCTGCTCACCGCCACGCCGGAACAGCTTGGCCGCAGCGGGCATTTCGCCCGCCTGCGCCTGCTGGACCCGCAGCGTTACACCGATCTGGACGGCTATCTGACGGAAGCGGACAGTTACCAGGCGCTGTCGCGGATTGCCGACCGGCTGCTCGATGGCGTGGCACTGGACGATGCCGAGCGCGCCACACTGGCCGAGGCATTTCACGGCGACGACGTACTCACCGCGCAGCTGGCCGAATCAACCCGACCGGCGCACGCGCGCGAATTGCTGGCATCCCTGATCGATCGACACGGCACCGGCCGCGCCATGTTCCGCAATCGTCGCGCCGGCATCGGCGGGTTTCCGAAACGCGTGCCGATATGGCATCTGCTCGATGCGGACGCCCTCGGTGAAGGCACGCGGCAGTCGCTGCTGGCTGAATTCCATGCCGACATCCAGCAGCCACCCGCACTGATCGAAGTCGACTACAGTGCCGATCCGCGCGTGGATACGCTGATCGCACTGCTCGAGCAGTACTCGCAGGACAAATTCCTGCTGATCTGCCGCAGCCAGGCCAAGGTGCAGGCGCTGGAGGAGGCGCTGCGCACCCGGAGCGGCGTGGGCGTGGCGCGTTTCCACGAAGGCCTCGGCATCGTGCAGCGCGACCGCAATGCGGCCTACTTCGCCCAGCCCGACGGCGCACGCCTGCTGCTTTGCTCGGAGATCGGTTCGGAAGGGCGCAACTTCCAGTTCGCACACCGGTTGATCCTGTGGGATCTGCCGCTCGATCCGGACTTGCTCGAACAACGCATTGGCCGCCTCGATCGCATCGGTCAGAAGCACGAGATCAGCATCCATATCGTCGCGGTCGCCGACAGTGCGCAGCACGTGCTGGCGCGCTGGTACGACGAAGGCGTCGACGCGTTCCGCGTCAGCCCCGCGGATGGTCGCGAACTGCTCCGGCGTTTCGGTGAACCGCTGGCCCGGCTGGCCGACGAGCATTCCCGAGGCGATGACAATCGCGACCAGGAACTGGACGTACTGCTCGCCGAAACGCGCGCCAGTCACGAACAGCTGGCGGCGCTGATTCACGCCGGACGCGATCACTTGCTCGAACTCGCCGCCAGCCGCGACCTGCATGCCGATGAATTGCAGCAGGCCTTCGCCCGCGAAGACCATGACCCGGGCCGTGATGCGTTCATGCAGCGTCTGCTCGAGGCGTTCGGCATTCACCCCGAGGAACTGGGCGGCAAAGTGCTGCTGCTCGATCCGCAATATCTCTCCACCGATGCGCTGCCCGGTTTCGCCGAGGGTCCGCAATCGATCACCTTCGATCGCGAGGTGGCACTGGCACGCGAAGACCTGCCCTTGCTGCGGCTCGATCACCCGTTGATCGCCGGCGCCATGGATCTGGCGCTGTCGGGCGAACAGGGCAATGCGGCGTTCATGGTGGACGAGGCACTGCCGGCGCGCACTGCGTTGCTGCAGGCGGTCTACGTACTGGAATGCGTAGCCGATCGCCGTCTCGATGCCGAGCGCTTCCTGCCGACCCTGCCGATCGTGGTGACAGTCGATACCAAACTGGCCGAGCGCGGCGATTTCACGCCCAGCGAAGGCGCACTGCGCAAGGCCAGCGATCGCAACATCGAAGTGGCGCGCTACCGCAAGTTTCTCGGCAAGCTGGTACCGCCCATGCTGGGGCGTGCCGAAACACTCGCCGCCACGCGCGGACAGGTCAGCATCGACGATGCGCTGGCACTGGCCAGCGAGATCCTGGACGCCGAGCTGTCGCGGCTGTTCGCCCTGCGCGCGGTCAATCCGTCGATCAGCGATGCGGAGATCGGCGCGGTCACGGCGGAGCGATCCGCACTGCGGGATGCGCTGCCGCAATCACGCCTGCGGCTGGACGCGGTGCGCTTCGTGGTCAGCGGCGATTTCCTCGCGCTGCGCTGAGTTTCAGCGCAGCAGCAGGCGCTTCGGCTTGATCGGCAGCCGGCCACGCCAGTACTGGATCATCACGATACCGCCGAGCATGCCGCCGAGATGGGCGAAGTGGGCTACGCCCGGTTCGAAACCCGTCACACCCGAGGTCAGCTCGACGATGGCGTAGCCGGTCACGAACAGCCAGGCCGGCATCGGGATGGGCAGGAACATCAGCATCACTTTTTCGTGCGGATACAGCATGCCGAAGGCGAGCAGCAAGCCGAAGATCGCCCCCGATGCGCCCAGCGTCGGTCCGGGCTGGTCCGGCGGAAAGAACCACAACACGGCCAGCTGCAGCAGCGAGGCGACGATCGCGCAGACGAAATAGTAGAGGATGAAATTCCGCGCGCCAAAGGTCCGTTCGATCACCCCGCCGAACATGTACAACGCGATCATGTTGAACAGGATATGCATGATTCCGCCATGCATGAAGGCGCTGGTGACGATCTGCCAGAACTCGAACAGGCCGCTGCCGAGAGGCCACAGGGCGAAATACTGCATCATCGTTTCGCCCATCATGTATTGCAGCAGAAATACCGCAAAGTTCGCGATCAGCAGATTGCGTGTGACAGGTGGCAGGTCGAGTGGCATGGAATCTTTCCTGGGGGCGACAAACGTCATCGTGATGACGTTCTGGAGGTGAACTGGATCGGCCGGATCAAGGCAAACCCGGCTTGCAGCTGACCCTGTTCACGAGGGTTTGTTCATTCTCCCGCAGCCATCCACAAAAAAGCCGCCTTGCGGCGGCGATCGGAAATTTTTGCCGTGGGAGAACGAATGATCAGCCGTTGCGCGCCGCCAGGGCAATCGCCTCGGGGCGCTTGGCACCGGCGAAGTGCTTGGCCCAGTAGGCTTCGTCGAGGCTGGAAATCTGCACCGATTTGCCCGTGGTCGGGGAATGGATGAAACGGCCATCGGAGATGTAGATGCCGACGTGCGAGATGCGGCGCTTCCCATGCGTGTGGAAGAACACCAGATCGCCCGGTTTCATGTCGGCGCGTTTCACCCGCAGGCCGGCCAGGAACTGGGAAGCCGAATTGGTCGGCAACTGCATGCCGATCGCGTGGGCGAACACGTAGCGGACAAAACCGCTGCAGTCGAAGCCGGTGGACGGATCATGGCCGCCGCGTACATAGCGGATGTCACGCAACTGCATTGCCATCGCAACCAGCGCGTTGCGCACGTCGGTGACACTTCCGGTACCAGGGGCAACCGGTGCCTGCTCGGCAACGGTTAGCGCGTCGTTCCCGGTCCGGTCCGCGTTGCCGGGCGTCGAAGCGTCGCTGAAGGATGTCTTCGTGCTTCCCAGCAAGGCGCTGGCGTAGGTCGGAACCAGCGACTGGGCCAGCATCGAAGCGGGATTGAAGATGGTCAGCTGGTTCGGTAACGGGGACGCGGCGCTGGCAACAACCGGAGCAACCGCATTGCTGGTCCGGGCTTGAACAGAGGCGGAAAGTGCAATCAAGAGGATGAGCGCGGCTGTAACGGTCGGGCGCTGGTTGAGCATTCGGGAAATCCCTTGGTGATCACAGGATTGGCCGTCTGCTGGGCTGACGACGTGACTGAGCTGTGAAATTACCAAGAAGGCATAGGCCGCATGTTCGATTGGGGTTAAGTGAACCCTGTCGTTTCAAAAAACCTGGACGCACGCCACACTTCGATTCAAGTGCTTGACTTTGATAGATTTATAGAATTCAAGTCAACCGCCAGAATGCCGATCGGTGACCTTCGACGAAGGAATCGCTAGGGCACGGTGCGGCCACCGAAGATGGCCGTCCCGATACGCAGCTCGGTCGCCCCTTCGGCAATGGCTAGCGGGAAATCGCCGCTCATGCCCATCGACAGCCTGGGCAGGTCATGTCCCTGTCGTTGCGCCTCGTCGCGCAATTCCCGCAGCAAACGGAAGCAATGGCGGACTTCGATGGCTTCGCTGGTATGGGCCGCCATCGTCATCAGGCCGCGCACGCGCAAGGTATCGAGACGCCGCAGCGCATCGAGAAAGTACGGCAGCTGTTCCGGCGCCAGTCCATGTTTGGAGGGCTCACTCGACGTTTTCAGCTGCACCAGCACGTCGATCGCACGACCCTCCGCCTGCAACCGCCGATGCAGGGCTTCAGCCAATTCGAGCCGATCGATCGACTGCACCTCGCTGGCCAGCCGGGCCACATCCCTGAGCTTGTTGGTCTGCAGATGGCCGATGACGACCCATTCGAGCGCCAGGTCGCCGAGAGCGAGCGCCTTTTCGCGAATTTCCTGCACCCGGTTTTCGCCGAAACGCCGCAGGCCCAGCGCAGCTGCGGCACGAATCGCGTCCGGGCCGAAGGTCTTGCTGACCGGCAGGATGTGCACCGACGCCGGTTCGCGTCCGGCCTGGCGACAGGCATCGTCCACACGCTGACGCACCGTGGCCCAGTTCGCGGCAATCATGCTGGAGATGCTCACGCGCCGGTGTCCGGGATCAGCCGCTGGAGCCTTGCTGGTGATGTCGTGCCACCACTTCGGCCACGACCATGCTGACCTTCTTGCCGGTGGGTATGTGCAGGAACTCGTTCGGGCCATGCGCATTGGAGTGCGGCCCGAGCACACCGGTGATCAGGAACTGCGCCTTCGGAAACTTCTCGCCGAGCATGCCCATGAACGGAATGCTGCCGCCCTCGCCCATATAGGTGGCCGGTTCGCCGAAATAGTGCTGCGATGCGTCGCTGACGGCCTGTTCCAGCCATGGCGACAGCGCTGGCGCGTTCCAGCCACTGCCATCTTTTTCCAACGTGAAGGTGACCTTGGCACCGTAGGGCGGATCCTTTTCCAGCAATTGCTTGACGAATTCGCCGGCCCTGACTCCGCTCAGTGTGGGTGGCACCCGCAAGCTGAGCTTCACCGAGGTGAGCGGCCGCAGGACATTGCCGGCACTGTCCAGCGGCGGCATGCCACCGATACCGGTGACTGCCAGCTGCGGGCGCCAGGTGCGATTGAGCACCAGTTCGGCCAAGTCATGAGTCACCGGCTGCATGCCTTCGACCCATGGAAACTTGTCGTAGATGTCCGCTCCCAGGACTTCAGCCGAAAGCCTGGCCTGCTCGATCCGCTGCGGCGGAATCTCGACGTAGAGTTCTTTCGGCTTGATCTGGCCGGTGGCCGGATCCTCCAGTCGCGACAACAGCTCGCGCAGGATGCGGAAGCTCGACGGCACCACGCCGGACGCGTCGCCGGAATGCACGCCCTCTTCCAGCACTTGCACGGTGAGGTTGCCGCCGGTCATGCCGCGCAGGGAGGTGGTCAACCACAGCTGGTCGTAGTTGCCGCATCCCGAATCCAGGCAGACCACCAGCGACGGACTGCCGATGCGTGCGGCCAGGTGATCGACGTAGAACGGCAGATCGTAGCTGCCAGATTCCTCGCACGCCTCGATCATCACCACGCAGCGCGCGTGCGAAATGCCTTGTTCATGCAGTGCCAGCAACGCAGCCAGCGAGCCGAATATCGCGTAACCGTCGTCGGCACCGCCCCGGCCGTACAGCTTGTCGCCCTTGATTACCGGCGTCCACGGCCCGAGGCCCTCGGCCCAGCCGGTCATTTCCGGCTGCTTGTCGAGGTGGCCGTAGAGCATCACGGTGTCATCGCCCTGCCCAGGCACCTCGATGTAGATGAGCGGCGTGCGGCCTTGAAGGCGAATCACTTCAAGCGTGGCACCCGGCAACTGGCCCAGTTTGGAACGTGCCCAACCTTCCATCAGCCCGACCGCAGCATCCATGTAACCGTGCTCTGCCCATTTGGCGTCGAACATCGGCGACTTGTTCGGAATGCGGATGTACTCGACCAGCTGCGGCACGATTTCGTCGTCCCACAGACCGCTGACGTAGCGGGAAAGGCGGGCAGTATCCATGGACGACTCCGGCAGAGGATCAGACCGCAATTGTAACAGTGCGCCCCGGGACGCCGTTGCCGGAACCGACAGACCCTCGGGCAGGACCCACAGCTGCCGGCGACGATTGCGCACGTCTCGCTTCCGCGGCATCCGACTGTTCGATCGACACATGGCGGGCCAGAGTTCGACTGCGGCACGGGATGTCGCCACCACAGCTCACGGAGGAAGGTCATGTTCAAGAAACTTGCCACATTCGCCCTTTTACTGCTGTTTGTCGCGCCGGGCCTGTTGCTCGCCGCCACGCCGGTCAATATCAACAAGGCCGACGCAGCCGCCATCGCCAAGGCACTGGACCGCATCGGCCAGTCCAAGGCCGTGGCCATCGTGGCCTATCGCGAAGCACATGGTCCGTTCAAGAAAGTCGAGGACCTTGGTCACGTCAAGGGCATCGGCAAGGCGACGATCGAACTCAACCGCTCGGCGATCCTGCTCGCCGACGACACGGACACCAGCAGTGCTCCGGCCGCCACGGCCGATGCGCCAGCCAAGCCGGCGCACAAGAGCAGGAAAAAAGCCGCCACGGCCGCCGCCGCGGCTGAAACCGAGTAGCCGCGGAAGCACTCGAAAAGGAAGCAGGGCGCGGCGCGTTCCATGGCGGATCGCGCCGCTTGCGTTACACTCGCGCGCCCAAACTGCTGCCGCACCAACCAATGATTCTTCCGCGTTACCACATTGCCGATTCCGCCATCCAGGGCGCCGGCAAGGGTCTGTTTCTCGACGAGAAAGTGTTTGCCGGCCGCATTATCACCGCACCGGACGGTATCGACCGTACTTATACCCGCGCCGAGATCGATGCCTCGCCCGAACTGAGCGCGCAGTTCCATGCCAGCGCCCGCTGGTTCGAGGACCGTTACACCTTGTCCCCGGACTGGCCGGACGAGTGCTACATCAACCACAGCTTCCTGCCCAACGGGCTGTGGCACCTGGGCTTTGTGTTTGCGCTGGCCGAACTGCCCGCCGGCAGTGAAATCACGGTGGACTACCGCCACCTGCTGCCGCCCGGCCAGGCCGAGGATTTTGTGGATTCGGTCACAGGTGAGACAATCGTCGGCTTGTCCTGGCCCGAGAGTCTCGCCAGCAGTACCCGCGCACTGGCCGAATTGCTGGCTGCCACCCACCGCTGATCATCATGTTTGATATCCCAACCCTCGAAACGGCGCGCCTGCACCTGACCGCGCTGACCGAACAGCACTTCAACGACTACGCCGCGATGCTGGCCGATCCGGAAAGCACGCGCTGGATCGGCGATGGCCAGCCGCTGGATCGCACCAATGCCTGGCGTTCGCTGGCGATGCTGCTGGGCCACTGGCAACTGCGCCAATGCGGCATGTGGGCGCTGGAGCTGAAATCGACCGGAGAGTTCATCGGCCGCGCCGGTCTGATGTATCCCGACGGCTGGCCTGATCTGGAACTGGGCTGGATGCTCAAGCCGGAACATCGCCACCAAGGCTATGCCACCGAAGCTGGCAATGCGGTGCTCGAATTCGCCTGGAATCAACTGCACGCACCGCGCGTGATCAGCCTGGTGCGCATTGGCAACGAGGCGTCCGATCGTCTCGCCGAGCGCCTGGGCGGCGAGCACATCGAAGACATGGATTTCTTCGGCAGCCACAGCCACGTGTTCGCCTACTACCCGCCGCATCGCGAACATCGCCGGGCTTACGCCTGAGTCGACGGATAGGCTGCCGATCGCGGCCATGCTGTTTTTCGAACCCTGAAAATACCGATGCCGCCTGCGAGGGCGGCATCGGTGCTTCAACACTTGCCGATTACATCGCCGGCGGCAATCCGCTACCGCGACGTGAGCCCGGCAGCGAGCGCGCCACTTCCGCAAGCGAGAACACACGCGCTACATGCGTCCAGCCGATCGCCATCACCACCATCTGGGTCAGCACGATCGCCAATACCGTGCCGCCCACACTGATCGCCGGCGAGTGTGCTCGCAAGACACCCAAAGCCATTGCGATCGCGTAGCCAATCAGGCTGATCATCACCATGCACAGCAGCGTGCTGAGTGGCCGACGCAGCAACTGCATGAACCCTCGGCCCAAGGCACGCGTGGCCGAACGCAGACCCGAATCAGCAATGAAGGCCGCGCGCGCCGATTCGACGATCGCCTGCGCCAGCAGGATCAGAACGACGGCCAGCCACACCACCATATGGGATGCGCTGTCGGACTTCGACTCCAGTACCGCGTGTTCACCGACCTTGTCGGCGGCATTGAACGCGAATACCGCCAGCCCACCAAAAATCAGGTACGGCAGCAGCGACCACAGCATCAATCGGAACATGCGGCCATATTCGACAATGCCGCTTTGGAGCAGATGGCTGAAACCCAACGCACGCCCGGCACGACCACTGCCCACCAGCATGCCGTTTAGAAACGGCATCAACAGCGCCGTCAGCAGCAGGCCGAGCATCGCCACGCCATGAAACCAGCCGGTCTCGTCGCTCATGGCACTGACGGTATCGCCGAACATCAACGGGCTGAAATGAGCCGCCCATGCCTGGGCGTTTACCGAATGATCAAGCAGCTCGCCGAGCCTGCTCCACAACGGCAGACCAACCACCGCGGTGGGCAACCAGAGCACCAGCGTCCACAGCAGCAGCAATCGCCATTGGATTGCGGCTAGCGACGCACGCACGACAGCGCCTGAATTCACGCGACGAGATTGTAAGTTGGCCATCAGAGCGACCCCACCAGGCTGTAGAAAACCTGCACCAGCGCAGCAGCGTCGGCACCCCATCGACGCGAAGCCACGCCGTCTGACTTGGTTGCGTAGCTGTCGTTGAGCTTGTTCGCATCCAGCTTGATCTTCTGATCCGGATCGAGCGAAGCCGACACCACCTTGCTTGGCTTGACGAAGTCGAAACGAGCCCAGCGGCGATTGTCATTCCACGGCACATCCTGGCTGCTGCCGTCGGCAAACTTCACTCGCAACACCTGCGGCACGGCCGAACCATCGCGCCTGACCGTCACGGTGCTTCGCCATGGGAATGGGCCAGTACCTTCGGGCGGTTTGGGGTGCGCTTTTTTCCAGTCTTCGCGCTGCTTGTCGATCTGTTTGTCCAGCGCATCGCTATCGACTTCGGTTCGCGCGTTGTCCTTGGGCCAGCTTCCGGCCTGCGGCAGTACTTCATCGGCGTCAATGCTGGTCACGCTGTCGTCGATGTGCGCGGTGCCATAGACGTACTGGTCGAAGATCGCGTTGACGTCGGTGGCGTCGCCGGAAACATCGATCAGCGTGGCGCGCAAATCGGCCGCCGACGGATGACGGAAACGCCAGCGCTGGTAGTACTCCTTCATGGCGCGCTCCATCACCGGCGTGCCGAGGCGTTCCTCTAGATCGTGCATGGCAGTTGCGGTGCGCGAGTACACCGAGCCGTAGCTGGTACTGGAAAGTCGATCCCATGCGTTTTCGCCCAGCGGATCCGCCGGATTGCGAAGACCTGCAGCCGCTCGCTCCAGAATGTCGAAACCACTGCCCGACGGGACAATGCCGAGCGATTTCATCCAGCCGGTGGCCAGATCTACGTTCTGGTTGCGCTCGCGCAACATTCGCTGATCCCAGTATTCGTTCATGCCCTCATCGAGCAGCGGTTCCTCGAATTCGTTGGAGGCCAGCAGACCGTAGAAATAGCCGTGTCCGAACTCATGGATATTGACGAAGTCGATCGCATATTGGGTCAGCGTACCGGGCTCGACTTTGGCGTAACCCTCGCCGGTGAAGAATGTCGGGTACTCCATGCCGCCTGCTTCGTCGGCGTTGTACGGCGGCACCACGGCAGTCAACGTTTCGTATGGATAGGCGCCGAGCGTGTTCGAGAAATAGGTCAGCGAATCGGTCGAAGCCTTCATGGTGGGCTGCGCACTGGCCACATATTCATCGGGATACAGCACCCGCACATCGACCTTCGGGCTGCCCGGTCCCTGCCAGCTGCTTTCGATCATCTTGTAGCCCTTGGCGGCGACCCAGGCGAAGTCATGCACGTCGCCTTGCACAAAGTGATACGTGCTTTTGCCATTGGCGGTCGAGGGCGCGCCTTGCAGCTTCCCGACTGCGCCAACGGTGTAGTCACTCGGCACGGTCAGCCGCACGTCGTACAGGCCGAAGTCTGCGTAGAACTCGCTGTTGAAATGAAATTCGTGCACGTTCCAGCGTGGCGCGACGGCGCCGCGCTCACCGGCCAGTTCAAGCACGCCGATCTTGGGGAACCATTGCCCGACCAGGTTGAAGTCGCCCCACCAGCCGGTGCGTTCGACCACGCGCGGCAGCTGGCTTAGAAAGTCGATGTCCAGAGTCAGCGTGCCACCGGCCGGCACCGGCTCGGCCAAGTCGATGCGCACCACCGAGCGATCGGTGGCCGGGCCACTATCCGGCTGCACAAAAGTCCATTTCAAATCAGCCGTGCCCTGACGGACCTGCTTGAGATCGATATAACCCCACTCGCCTTTCTTCAGCGCAGCAGCACCGCGTGAGCGACCGTGCGCGGTGAGCACCGCACGCTCGGTGAACCACGTGCTGGCCTCGTTGGAAAAGCCGTTGAGGTACATGTGGAAATAGACCTGGCTTACCGCACGATCGCTGCGATTGCGCCATGTCATGTGTTCCTTGCCGCTGACCGAGTGATGGGCGGCATCAAGATCGGCATCGATGCTGTAGCTCACCACGCGGTCGGACAGGGTCGGCTCGCTGCCGCTGCGCTCCCCGCCCCAGGCAGTCGGCGCGCTGGGTGTGGTGGGCGCTGCCGCAACTGCGGAAGCGAGCGGGATGGGTGCCGTGCCGGCCGGCGCCGGACTATCCGCCTGCGCCGGCGCAGTCCGTGCCGTCTTCAGTGGATAGACCGATGCTGCGGTCTGGGCGGATGCTCCCCACGAGCAGACCGCGGCAAATACCATCGCGGCGAACAGACGCCCGCCATTGCGTGCCACTGATCCCATGTAAGTCTCTCCCCAGTCAGTCCCGCAGTGTGCGCCCGTGCAGATTGCGCAGTCCCCCGCCAGAAGTCATTGTGCCGGTGACGGCATTCGATTCGTATCGACAGCGGGAACCGCGGCAGAATAGCGCGGTCTACCGCGCGCTGCGAAGTGGAAGCGTCAGCGCAACCCATCCATCCGACCGGAATCCTTCATGCGCATCCTGCTGGCCGAGGACGATCTTTCCATCGCCGAGGGCATCTGCGCGTCGCTGCGCCACAGCGGGCACGCCGTGGATCACCTGGCCAGTGGTCAGCTGGCTGATGTGGCGCTGCACGATCACGAGTACGACCTGCTGGTGCTGGATCTGGGATTGCCCGGGATCGACGGCAGCGAAGTATTGCGTCGTCTGCGCAGCCGCGGGGCCGGCATGCCGGTGCTGGTGGTGACCGCGCGCGAAGGCCTTTCCGAACGTATCCGTGTACTGGATCTGGGCGCCGACGACTACCTGGTCAAGCCCTTCGCGCTGTCCGAGTTCGAGGCGCGCGTGCGCGCGCTGCTGCGGCGTGCCAGCAGCAAGGGTGTCCCCGAGATGATGCTCGGCCGGTTGCGGCTGGATCTGCCCGGACACCGCGCATGGACGGGTCAGACGCCGCTCGAGCTGACCGCCCGCGAATTCGGGCTGCTCGAGGCACTGGTGCTGCGTGCCGACCGCGTCACCAGTCGCGCGCAACTGGTCGAAGCCTTGTGCGACTGGGACCAGGAGCTGACCGACAACGGCCTGGACATCGCGATCCACCGGCTGCGCCGCAAGCTGCGCGACAGCGGCACCACCGTGCGCACGATCCGCGGTCTGGGTTATCTGCTGGAAGAGACCGACGCCGTCGCGGCACCGCCCGCATGAGCGGGGCAGCGCCGGTCACGCGCCCCAGCCTGCGCCGCCGCCTGCTGGTGTTCCTGCTGATCCCGATGATCGTCCTGCTCTGGCTGGACGCGATACTGACCTATGGCGTGGCGCTGGCCTACGCCAACCGCGTGCACGATCGCGACCTCAGCGACGACGCGCTCACGCTGGCAACCATGCTCAGCAAGAGCGGGCTGAGCGACAACCAGCTCGGCAGCCCGCTCACGCCGCAGGCGCGTTTCCTGCTGGAGTACGACCCCGACGGCCGCAGTTTCTTCTCCGTCAGCAGCGCTAGGAACGGGCTGATAACCGGCAATGAAAGGCTGGCGCAGGCAGCGAAAATCCCGCCGCTCGGTGACCTACCGATCCTGTATGACGCGCAACTGACCCGGCGCGTGCTGCGTGCCGCGACCGTGCATGTCGCCAGCCGTGATGCCGGCGACAGCCTGATCGTCACCGTCGCCGAAACGTTTCGCGACCGTCGTCAGCAGGCGCGCGAAATCCTGTTGCTGGCCACCCTGATGCAATCGCTGCTGATCGTCTGCATCCTGTTGCTGGTCTGGTTCGGGGTCAGTCGCGGCCTGCGTGCGCTCGATCCGCTGACCGCGCGGCTGGCGGCGCGCGCGCACGAGCTCACGCCCATCGACGGCCCGGACGTGCCGCAGGAAATCGAACCACTGACGCGCACCATCGACGCCGTGTTCAGCCGTCTGCGCAACATGCTGGCACTGCACGACCGCTTCGTCGCCGATGCGGCCCACCAGTTGCGCACCCCATTGGCAGGACTGAGCCTGCATGTCGATCGCGCGCTGGCCGACCCGACTCCGGAAACCATCGCCGATGCGCTTTCGCACATCCACCGGCTGACCCGCCGTACCGCCCGAACCTCGTCGCAGTTGCTGGCGCTGACCCGTGCGCAGGCGTCGCCGCTGGACGCCGAGGACCGCAGCCTGCTGAATCTGAGCCGGCTGATTCCCGATGCCGTTTCGCTGCGCGTGCATGAAGCGCTGGGTGCCGGTGTGGATCTTGGATATCGCGGTCCCCAGCAGCCTCTATGCATCCAGGGTAACGCGTCGAGCGTGCAGGATCTGCTCGACAATCTGATCGACAACGCGATGCGCTACGCCGGACGCGGCAGCATCGTCACCGTGGCGCTGCAGACGCGCCCGGATGGCGGCGCCAATCTCAGCGTCGAGGACAATGGCCCGGGCGTGCCGCCGGAACTGCTGCCGCGCCTCAGCGAGCGCTTCTTCCGGGTGCCCGGAAGCAGCGAGGAAGGCAGCGGACTGGGTCTGGCGATCGTGCAGCGCATCGCCGAACGGCATCATGCGAAGGTGCTCTACCAACTGGGCGAAGAGCGTGGACTCTGCGTGGTCATCGACTTTCCGCCGACGGTGCGCTCCGCATGAGTTTTTGCCATGCCGTCTCCCGTTTCGTCAACATGGCCCCAGGCATCACGCCGACTTCGTCGATCGAACCGCAACTTTCTTCACAGGCCTCCCGGTGATCCAGCAAACCGATTTTTTCTTCGAGGGCGGGCGCAGCGGCGTGCTGCTGATCCACGGTCTCACCGGCACGCCGATGGAAATGCGGTTGCTCGGCAAGGGACTCAACAACGCCGGCTTCACCGTGCACGGCATGCAACTGGCCGGCCATTGCGGCGACGTCGAGGACCTGCTCGCCACCGGCTGGCACGACTGGTATGCCAGTGTCGAGAAAGCCGCGGACAACTTGCGTGGCAAGGTCGATCACCTGTTCGTCGGCGGCCTGTCGATGGGTGCACTGCTGGCATTGAAGCTTGCCGCCGAACGCCCGGAACAAGTCGCCGGCGTCGGCGTGTACGGCGCCACGTTCCGTTACGACGGCTGGAGCATTCCGCGAATGGCGCGGCTGTCGTTCTTGCTGCCACTGTTGAAAAAGCTCGGCATCGGCCGCGCGCGCAGCTTCATGGAACAGCCTCCCTACGGCATTCGCGATGAACGCCTGCGCGCGCAGATCAGCACGGCGATGCTCGGCGGCGACAGCGCCGCTGCCGGGTTGCCTGGCAATCCATGGTATTCACTGGCGGAGATGCATCAGCTAGCCACCAACGTGCGCGGGCTGCTGCCGCAGGTGACCGCGCCATGTCTGGTGGCGCATGCCAGCGATGATGATGTCGCCAGCATCAAGAACGCCGAACTGGTCGTGCGCGAGGTCAACGCGCCGACCGAATTGCTGCTGCTCAAGGACAGCTATCACATGATCACCGTCGACAAGGAACGCCGCATCCTGATCGAACACTCCGCCGCTTTCTTCGACCGCATCGTCGCGGCCAACCCTGCGTCGCGTGCCGCCTGACCATGACGTCAAACGGATCGATATCGACGGTGGTCGCGGCTCTCTGGCTGCTCAACATCATGCTCGATACGGGTGGCCAACTCGCGTTCAAGGCTGCCGCCGGAGATCCGCACGCCGGCGACGGCCTGGCGCGCTGGAAACACATGGCCTTGCGTCCGTGGCTGTGGCTGGGGGTCGGCTGTTACGTGATCGAATTCCTGGTCTGGATCGCGTTCCTCTCACTGATCCCGCTGTCCCAAGGCGTGCTGCTGGGGTCGATCAACATCGTGATGATCATGATCGCCGGGCGTTTCCTGTTCGGCGAAAAACTCACCCGGTTGCGCGTGATCGGGATCGTGCTGGTGACCCTGGGCGTGACCATCGTCGGAGTCGCCGGATGAAGCGCGGATGGTTCTACTTGATCGGCTTTGTCGTGCTGATGGCGTTCGACACACTGGCGCAGATCAGCTTCAAGTACGCCGGCGACAGCGCGCTGCCGTTCACCGCGAATCTGCCGTGGCTGCTGCGCGTGTTCAGCCAGCTATGGGTGTATGGCGCGGTGGTCGGCTACATCGGTGCGTTCTTCACCTGGATGAGCCTGCTCAAGCACGCGCCGATCGGCCCCGCGTTCGCCGCATCGCACCTGGAAGTGGTGTCGGTGATGCTGCTGTCGATCTGGCTGTTCGGCGAACACCTCAACGCCGC
>JBDTZX010000167.1:0-16584 GCA_040004895.1 Rhodanobacter sp.
ACTTTGACGATCATGGCGAATGCGGATCGCATGGGCCGAAGACTCGCCGCCAAGCTCAAGTGTGTAGCGTAGGCGCTTCCTGAAAGGAGATTTACAGGTCATGAAAGAAACGAAGCACATCCTGTGCATCGTCGGAACCCGTCCCGAAGGCATCAAGATGGCGCCGTTGATCCAGGCGCTTAAACGCGAGCCGTGGGCGCGAGTCACGGTGCTGGCCACGGCGCAGCATCGGGGCCTGCTGGACCAGGTGCTGGCGCTGTTCGACATCCGGCCGGACGTGGATCTGGACATCATGCGCGCCAACCAGGCGTTGCCGGAATTGACCGCGCGCCTGATCACGGCGTTGGACGAGAAATTCGCCGAGCTCGCACCTGACGTGGTGCTGGCGCAGGGCGACACCACCACGGTGATGACGGCCGCGCTGGTGGCATTCTATCGACGTATCCCGTTTGGTCACGTCGAGGCGGGACTGCGCACGCACGACCTGGACAATCCCTTCCCCGAGGAGATGAACCGGCTGGTTGCCGGCCATCTGGCGCGATGGCATTTTGTGCCGACCGAGCGGTCAAGGAAAAATCTTTTGCGCGAGGGTATTGCCGACACCGCGATCCACGTCACCGGCAACACGGTGATCGATGCACTGCTCGAAGTGGCGGCCACGGAGTGGCCGCTGGATATTCCGCTGAATCCGCAGAGACGGCTGGTGCTCGTCACCGCGCACCGGCGCGAGAATTTCGGCGAGCCGTTCCGTGCTGTGTGCCGCGCCATCCGGACCCTGGTCGATCGCTATCCCGATATCGAAGTGCTGTATCCGGTGCATCCGAATCCCAATGTCAGCGAAGTCGCGCACGAATTGCTCGGCAACCATTCGCGGATCCGGCTGTGCGACCCGCTGGATTACGCACCGTTCGTCGAGGCGCAGAAGCGCGCCTACCTGATCCTCACCGACTCCGGTGGCGTGCAGGAGGAGGCACCCGCGCTGGGCAAGCCGGTGCTGGTCATGCGCTCGGAAACCGAGCGACCCGAAGCGGTGGATGAGGGTGTCGTGCGGCTGGTCGGAACCGATGAGGCAACCATCGTCGCCGAGGCATCGCGACTGCTCGATGATCCAGCTGCCTATCGCGAGATGGCGCGTGGCGTGTCGCCTTATGGCGACGGCAAGGCCGCCCAGCGCATTGTTGGCGTGCTGCGCGCGGCGCTGAATGCGTGCGGGACGTCTGGATTGGCGACATCGTGACTTTCCCGAAACCGTCCAGGTGAATCTCCGCAATCCGCCCAACAGGTGGCAACGCAAGGCGACGCGCGTCAGACGTGCGCTGGATTTCGCGATCGACTCCGCGCGGCTGACCGCGTCACGGGTACGCGCACGGCTGTTCGGGCGGGCCACTTCCATGCCGGCTCCAAGTCGCGTCGTCAGTTCGTCGATCGCAGCACCGGAAAGCGAGGCAGACCATCCGGTATTCCGGGCAGAAGTCGCGCCGCTGGTGAGCATTGTGGTGCCGGTTTACAACCAGCTGGAACACAGCATGCGCTGCCTGCGGTCGCTGGCGCAGGTAGGTGCGACGCATGCGTTCGAAGTCATCGTAGTCGATGACGGATCTTCCGACGGCTCGGCCGAATGGCTCGGGCAGTGCGGCGGGCTGAGGTTGCACCGGATGCCGCAGAACAGTGGCTTCATCCACGCATGCAACGCTGGCGCGGTGCTGGCGCGCGGACGCTATCTGGTCTTCCTCAACAATGATACCGAACTGAGACCGGGCTGGCTGGATGCCCTGATCGGCACGTTTGGGCTCGTACCGGACTGTGGTCTGGTGGGCGCAAAGCTGGTTTACCCGGACGGCAGTCTGCAGGAGGCCGGCGGTATCGTGTTTGCCGACGGAAACGCGTGCAACTATGGACGTGGCGGCGATCCGGACGATCCACGCTACGATTTTCTGCGCGAGGCGGACTATTGCTCGGGCGCTTGCATTGCCCTGCCAACGGAGTTGTTTCACGCACTGGGTGGCTTCGACGCCCGCTACGCGCCGGCCTACTATGAGGATACCGATCTGGCGTTCTCGGTGCGCGCTGCGGGACAGGCGGTGATCTATCAACCGCGTGCCGAAGTGGTGCATTTCGAAGGGCGAACCGCCGGCACGGATACTGCGAACGGGGTCAAGCGCTTTCAGCAGATCAACCGCGAAAAATTCGTGGCGAAGCAGCAACAGGAGCTGTCGAATCAGCCGGCATCGGGCGATTTCGCGGTGTCGCCCGAACGCTGCGCCACCCATCGACGAACTTGCCATGTGCTGGTGATGGACGCGGATTACCCACACCCTGATCGCGATTCCGGTTCGTTGCGCATGTTCAACATCCTGATGCTGCTGCGCGAACTGGGTTGTCATGTGCTGTTCTGGGCTGACGGCATGAAAGATCGCGATGCCGACGCGCGCATGCTCGAGCAGCAAGGAATCGAGATCGTTGGCCCTGCCAGCCGCGAACAGGCATTGCAGTGGTGGCACCGGCGCGGCGATCAGATCGATATCGTGTGGTTGTCACGTCTGCCAGTGGCACTGAAGGCGATCCAGTTCGCGCGCAGGTACGCTACACAGGCGCGGGTGATTTTCGATACCGTCGATCTGCATTTCCTGCGCATCGCGCGCGGTGCTGCACTGCATGGAAACTCCGGGGACGCGCAATGGGCCGAGCAATTGCGCAAGCAGGAACTGGGACTGATGCGCAAGGCTGAGATGACGTTGGTGGTGAGCGAGTTCGAGAAGAAGCTTCTGGGGGAGATGACGCCCACTGCGGATGTGCGGGTGCTCTCCAACATTCATCCGGTCTACGGACGCAATTCGGCTTTTGTCGAGACGTCGGGTCTGCTGTTTCTGGGCAATTTCGAGCACGCTCCCAACATCGATGCAGCACGCTGGCTGATCGAAGAGGTCATGCCGCGTCTGCATGAAAAATTGCCGCATGCGCGTTTGCATGTCGTGGGCTATGCGGGTGAGCAGGCACTCGCAGGCTATGCGAGCGACGAGGTGCTGGTGCACGGGCACGTCGCCGACATCGAACCGATCCTGCGCAGTGTGCGGCTGGCACTGGCGCCCTTGCGTTTCGGCGCCGGCGTCAAGGGAAAGATCAACATGGCCATGAGTTACGGCGTGCCGGTGGTCACTACGTCGATCGGTGCGGAAGGAATGGATCTGGTGCACCGCCGCGACGTGCTGATTGCCGATGACGCCGATGCGTTTGCCGAGGCGATCCGCGAACTCCATGGCGACGAATCGTTGTGGTCGAGCCTGTCCGAGCAGGGACTGGCCCATGTCGACCGGCACTTCTCGGTCGAAGTGGCGAGAAGCGCACTCCGCGACATTCTTGCCGGAACGACCGCCTCGAAGGCGCGCAAAAGTCTGAACCACTGAATCCAGTTCGCGCGGCTGTGGACGAGCAGATCGATCAGCGCTAGTGGCAAGGCACTCCGGCGACCTTTGTCTGGGCCAGCATATCGCCGCTGTCGGAATCGGTCATGATGATGCGCGTGCCGGGAACGATCCAGCTGCCGGTGGTGGCGGCGCCGGAAGTCTTGCCTGCGAGCCAGAGGGTTCCGGGAACATCCCCCCCGAAGATTCCCGAGCTGGCTGGCTCTTGCTGATTGTTGATCCATATCTTCACGCCGAAACTGTTGGCTCGGGTGGCGTCCCAGCGGATATCGATGGCTACGGGAGGCGTGCCGGCGCCGCAGTTCTTCACTGCAGCGGGGGAGAGCGCAAGCGTCGCGGCACCGTGAGGACGCTTGCTGCACGCCATCAGCATGCCAATACACGCCGCGACAATCAGGATTTTGTGCATCACGACAACTCCGGAAAAAGAATGATGCTGGAACGGGATCATTTCAAGACGTGCAGCCGGCCGAAGATCCAGGCGTAGTAGGAGAGCAACAACGGCTTGTTCTGGCAGTCGCTGTATCTGCCCTGGCATCGCGTCTCCATCGCGGTCAGTGCGGAGAAATAGGGATCCTCGGGCAATCCCGCCGCCTGCAGCACCATGCTCGGAAGATAGGCGATATCCAGCATCGGATAACTGGGCAGCGCGGGCCCGGCGAAATTGTTCTTGAGCATGAAATAGGTCAGGTTGTCCTTGAACGGCAGCAGTTCCGCAGGCAGCGTCCGCGGCATGCGACTGATCAGATTTCCGAACGAAGGCTGATGGTCGCCGAAGTGCACAAGGACGGTAGGTTGTTCGCGGTGCAGGAAATCGTTCTCCAGCTGCGTCATGCCCTGATCGGAATCCTGAAGACGGGCGAGGTACGTGGTCAGATTCAGCTGCTGATCGGCGGGCAGATCAGGCAACAGCTTCTGATTGAACGGTGCCGGCAGTGAATCCAGGGACTTGGAATCGTGCGGGCCATGCTGCTCCATGGTCAACACCATCATGAAGACAGGTTGACCGGGTTTCTTCTCTCGATCGTAGACACGCTTGGCGGCTGCGAAAATCTGTGCGTCGCTGGTATGCCACATGACCAGACCGAGATCCTTGATGTCATAGAACTTGTCGAAACCATAGGATCGATACGCATTGCGGGCATTCAGGAAACCGCCGCCAACCGGATACACCGCAATCGTCTGATAACCCAACCGTTGCAGCAATCGCGGCAACGAATCCTGCACCCGCGGTGCCAGCACGAACGGGGCGTACATGCCGGCCGATCCGAAAATGTCCTGCGGCATGCCGGTCATGACGGTAAATTCGGCAGCCCATGTGCCACCGCCGAACGTGTGCGTGCGCAGCGGGCCATGGGCACGCGTGTAGGCATCCGGCTGCATCATGCGCACGCGGCATTGGGCGACATTGCAGCCGGTGAAGTTCGAAGGATCGAACGTGCTCTCCTCCAGCACCTGGATGATGTCCGGGTGAACATTGCTGGATGCAATGGCACTGGAGGAGGTGGATGCCCAGTTCCGTTCGCCGTCCAGGTCGCTGGACATGACCGGCATCTGTACTTCGGAATTGTGGATCGTGCTGAAGAAATTGGTCAGATGGGCGGTGTCCGACAACTGGTTCCACAGGCCTTTCTTGTAGACCGCTGCAAAAGGCCCCGCAGGCATCAGGCAGAACCAGAAGGCAGCCATGCCCAAGACCACTCCCGCCAGACGCAGGAGAATGCCGGAATCGGTGCGCATGCGCGCGAACAGGCTCGAGTCGCAGTGCCAGAGTATCCACAGAAGCAGTGGGACCAGGATGCAGACGATGACAGCCAAGCCCCGCAAATGAGGATAGTGCTGCAGCGTTTCGACCAGGCTGGCCCTGGCGAAATAGATGAAATCCGCTGGCATCAGCGGCGATTCCAGGTAACGAAATTTCATCACCGAAATGAATTTCAACAGCAGGAACAGTCCGCCGCTGACGACCAGTGCCGTTGCCCGCCGACCTGTGGCAAACAGCACAATGACCGACGTGCATGCAATGAGTGCGAGGATATACAACTGCTGTTGCAACCCGGGTTCGGCCAGTGCGGTGTTGTAGACGCAAAAAAGAAAAAAAACAGCCGCGAAGACAAGCATGACGCTTCGCACGAGCGGAGAAGGGGTTCGTTTCACTTGCATGGGTCCGGAGGTTGAGGGGGCAGAACGACGGATACTGCGAAATGCTCCGCAGTTCAGACGGAATGGTCAGGCGGGTGCGCGCTTTGGTTGGCGTGGCTTTACACCGATGGCGGCTTGCATGCGCTGATAGACAAAGACGCGCGCGGGCGGCAGGTTCCGCCATGCCAGTCCAGCCGAACGGCATTGCAGGCCAAATCGTTCGCAAACATCGGCGGGCAGGGGACTGCTGATGCCATAGGTGTACTGGATGAACAGTCCGTTCGGTCGAAGCACGCCGAAGGCTGCCGAAAGGATGTCGCATTGAAGTCTGCGCGGCATGGCGAGCAGCCCGAGACTGCTGCAGACCGCATCCACTTCGCCATGGCGCAATGTGTCCGTTGAACCGAGCACGCCTTCGAGATGGCGGGCATCTTTACAGGCAAGGTGAATGCCGGGAAAGCGCTGTCGCAACAGGTCGTGCAACACAGGATTCATTTCGAGCGCGAGCAGTGACGGCGGCTGGATTCCGTGACGCAACAGCGCGGCGGTTATGGCACCTGTCCCGGCTCCGAGTTCGACCACCCGATGGCAATCCGCAGGCAGAGCCGCAACCATCAGGCGCGCGAGTTGGCGGCCTGATGGCGCAATTGACGCCATGCTGCGCGGATTTTTCATCCACTGACGGAAAAACGTCAGCCATCGCAGACGGGGTGCCAGCGTCATATCTGGCGTGCTGTCATCCATGCATGGGCATTCCTGGCTGTTGATGTCGCGATGATCGCTGGCGGATGGAGGATCGACCACTCCCATCCGACATATTCTCGTCACATGCTTTCCGGTTATCAAGTTATGGACTTTGACGCCCCCGTGCGTAGACCCGCTCTTTTCACGGGCAGCGCGGATGCTCCTGTTATCCCGCAAGGCTTGACGTACTGCGGGTCAGTCATAACCATGTCATGATTGTGAAAGGTTGGCGAAAGATGGGGACATCGCTGCTGGCTGCCGAGGCAGGCGCCGTGATTCGCAAATTGCATGCACGCATTCCGCGGGAAGCAGCGAATCGCCTGGCCGCGATCGAGCCATCGTGATTGAAGTTCTGTGGCAGGCGGGGCCGGATTCTGCCCGGGAAAATCTGCAAGGAGTGTTGCCTGATGTCGAGGTTGTCTCGAATCACGGGTGCTGCGAGTGCCCTCTGCATGAGTCGTCGATGGTCGGTTGCCTGGATTCGGCCAGCGCTGCTGCTGCTGTCGGGAATCCTGCTTGTCTGGTGGCTGGATCCGGCTCTGCCGGGCTCGAATGTGGGCCTGCTGTGGCGAAACGCGCTGCCGGTATCGGTGTTCGCGCTGCTTCTGTTCGGATTGAGTGGCCGCGTGCTGCTGTCGATCTGGCTGGCGGCCACCACCACATGGCTTGTCTTCCTGGTCAACGGGATCAAGGAGCGCCAGATGAACGCGCCGCTGATGCCCGGCGACTGGGTCGTGCACAGCCAGCTGCTGCACAACATCAGTTTCTTCTCGCACTACACCGGCAAGATGCTGCCGAGTCTGCTGGGCATGGTCGTTTTTTGTGCAGCGACATGGATCGTATGGCGCTGCGAACGTCGCTGGGCACGACCCAAGCCGGCAAGCCGCATCCTGCTCACGCTGCTGTCGCTGGGGCTGCTCTATACAGCCTATCGCGGCGAGCGGCCCTTCGGGAAAATCTACTCGGACGACCAGCTGGCAGGCTATCAGCCGTGGGATCCGATCAGCAGCGTGCAGAGCATGGGTTTGATGGCAGCTCTGGTGCGCATGACGCAGGAAGCCAGGATCAGAATTCCAAAGGCCGACGAGGCCGAGATCGCCGACTTCGCTAAAGCCCATGCAGTCGATCTCAATGAGCGATTTGCGCGCAAGATACCCGCCGAACTTCCGGACATCGTGGTGGTGCAGAGCGAGGCCTTCTTCGATCCCGGCATCATGAAGGGGATCAACCTGGGAGATTTCGCTCCCAATTTCGAAAGGCTCGCTGCCAGCGGACTCACTGGAAGCCTGGAGACTCCAACCTACGGTGGTGGCACCATCCGGACCGAATTCGAGACGCTTACCGGCTATCCCATGCTGGCGTTTCCATCGATTGTCTATCCCTATTACGGGCTGGTCCGGAAATGGATGCCCAGTGTGCCGCGTCGTCTGCGCAGCTTCGGTTATTCCACCACCTTGTTCCATCCGTTTCATGCCGATTTCTGGAACCGTCAGGAAGTCATGCCTGAGCTGGGGTTCGAGCACAGCTTCTACGAAAGCGATTTCGGCAACGCGGCTCGTGCGGGATTCTACATTTCCGATCAGGCGCTCTACGATTTCGTGCTGTCCCACCTTCCTCAGGCGGGCGCGTCCAGTTACAGCCTGGTAATCACCATGGAAAACCATGGTCCCTGGTCGAATGATCTCAGTGGCCTGCCGCACGCGCTTGACGGGCATCCGCTGCCGGCCGGGCTGGGTGCGTCCGGCAAGCAGGAAATGACCTACTACCTTTCCCATCTGGTCAATGGCGACACGGCGCTGGGCGACTTCGCCAGCAAGCTGATGGCGCGAAAACGCTGGACCGTGCTGTTGTTTTACGGCGACCACCTGCCGTCGCTGGATGATGCATTCAACGATATCGGATTCGACGACGGGAAAAACTACGCCTATCAGCACACCCGCTATATGCTCATATCCAATCGACCGCTTGCGCCGGCCCGGCTGGATCTGAGTGCCTACGATTTGCCCGGCCTTCTGTTCGATACGCTGAAGCTGCCTGAAGACGGCTACATGGCCTTCGATGGCGCCATTCGTAAAGCCGCCGCGAATGACTCGCCGGAGCAGGACGCGCACTACGGGCAGATATCCTTCAATGCGGCATTGATGGAAGTCCGTTGCGAGAAAAAGCTGGGCGCCGATGGCAAGTGCAAGAAGGGTTTGCTGTAGCAATCGCTGGCATCACGCGCATTGCAGCATGTGCACTGGGCGATTCGGTGTCGATCCAGTTGCTGATACAAGCGCTCATTCCGGAAGTCGCGAAGCGTTCGGTCGCGGGCAATCTGCGAACGTGTCTCGCCACAGTCCATTGTTGGTGACGGCAACGAGATCGCGGGTCGTGCGCATGATTGGCGTACTGCAGTCCCGGACATTGTCGAATCCACTACATGACCGGCCTTGTCAGCGCGATATGCTAATTTTACGGTGCCTTCAAGATGCTGCCGGATCCGACAGGTAGATCGGATCGACCATGGAAATCGCCATGAAAGAACTGTTTGTGCTGGACGAGGGTTGCGATGCGGTACTGGTCGAATGCGTTTCGATAGCCGCACGCTGGACCGAGTTTCCGCATGCACGCCAACGCGAGCGCGGTCTGGTGATGGTCGCTGGTGAACGACTGAAACTTCCCGCATTGCGGGTTCCCGCCGAGCCGGTGCTCTGGATGCGTTGCATGCGCGGGCTTGCGCAGATCAGCGACGATGGCCTGGATGTGGAAATCTGGGTTACCACAGGCAAGTCTGCTGACCAGTTGCTCCTGTGCCAGCGTCTGGAGAATGACCAGGTCGATGCCGGCTTGCGCGAAATCGTGATCGATCTTCCGCTTCCGGCAGGCAGCGATGTGCAGCTGGAAATTCGTTGCGGCGCAGGACCGAAGGGTGACCCACGCGCGGATTGGCTGGGCTTGGTGGGGTTAGTGGTCTGCGCACGAGGCGAGCTCGCCCTGAATCGGGCGCGATCGCATCAGGCGTGGCGGCTGAAAAACGAAATCGAGCATTTCAGCCAGGTCTATTCAGGTGAATTCTATCGCGACCGGCAACTTGATCGGGGCGCCAGTGCCGCGGCCATCGGCCCATTGCGCAATCTGCCGGCGCGTACATCGCCGGATGTTTCCAATGCGCAAATGAGATCCGCGCTGCGCGCTCGGCTCGCCAGCGTGGAACCTGCTCCAGGTGAGCAGGCTTTCGCCTACGCACACCGGATGCTGGAGAGGCTCATTCCGCTCCGGGCACCGGACTTCGCTGGGCGACTGCGTGACATGTCGATCAAGCGCAGCGGACGTCCGCTGCGCATGCTGGCACTTTGCGCGGGTGAGGCTTCTGTGGAGGGTGGCCTGCTGGCAGCGGCGGCCGTGCCGGTCGAGCTTTGCATCGTCGACGTCAATGCCGGTCTGCTCGAACAGGCTGCAATGCGCATGCCCAAGGGTGTGACAGTCGATCGCGTGCTGGGCGACGCCAACGACATCGGTCCGCAGCTCGGGCAATTCGACATCGTGAACATCACATCCGGGCTGCACCATCTGGTCGAACTGGAGCGCGTACTCGGCGCGATCGCCGAATTGCTGCTGCCCGGTGGCGAGTTCTGGCTGATCGGCGAGCAGGTGGGGCGCAACGGCAATCAGCTCTGGCCCGAAGCGATCAGCGTTGCTGATCGGGTTTTCACATCGTGGCCGCCGTCGAAGCGCACCAACCGGAATACCGGCAAGCTGGATGCGTCACTGCCGAATGCGGACTTCTCGGCTGGATGTTTTGAAGGCATCCGCAGCCAGGACATCATCGACCAGCTGGGACGGTATTTCCTGCCGATCAATTGCTACCTGCGCAATGCATTCCTGTGGCGACTGGTGGATGTGGCCTATTCGGCGAATTTCGACCCGACGCTCGCTGCCGACAGGGACCTGCTGATGAATGCCGTGGTGGAAGAAAGCATGCACTGGGCGCATGGCGGACGTGGAACCGAAATGCATGCTGTCTATCGAAGCAAGCTTGCCGACACGGTCGAGCTGGCTGCCTCCTAGAGTCCGGCGCGTCATTGCCGGCAAGCACCCTTCTGGCAACCCGGCAAATCCGATCGGCGGTTTCGTCGCGCTCGCCGAAGTGCCGGATTCCCGGTGAGCCAGCGCTGACTACTGCTACCGGTGGCACCGTTGCAGCAGTGCGATCGGCAGCGTGCCCGGCGCGATCAGCCGATGGCCACTTCCAGTTCCGGAAGGATCTTGAACAGGTCGCCCACCAGTCCGAAGTCCGCGACCTCGAAAATGGGCGCCTCGCCATCCTTGTTGATCGCGACGATGGTGCCGGCGTCCTTGATCCCGGTGAGGTGCTGGATCGCACCGGAAATACCGATCGCCATGTAAAGCGCAGGGGCGATGATCTTGCCGGTCTGGCCGACCTGCATTTCGTTCGGCACGTAACCGGCGTCGACAGCCGCACGCGATGCGCCGACGGCGGCACCTATCCTGTCGGCAAACTTGTAAATGATCTCGAAGTTCTCCTTCGATCCGACGCCGCGGCCGCCGGAGACCACCTTGCTCGCGCTCTGCAGGTCGGGACGATCGCTGCTGCCCTGCTTGAGTTCGACGAAGCGGCTGTGGCTTGGCAGCGCAACATCCAGCACCAGTGCTTCGATCGCAGCAATGCCGGCACTGTTGCCCGCGGCAGGCCACGATGCGGTACGGATGGTGGCGACCACGGTATGTGCAGCATCGGCTTCGACCGTAATGACCGCGTTGCCCGCGTAGATCGGGCGCTTGAAGACATGCGCAGCTTCGACGCTCATCACGTCGCTGACCTGGGCAACGCCGAGCAGGGCGGCCACCCGCGGGGCGACATCCTTGCCGAAGGTGGTGGATGGCACGAACACATGGCTGTAACCGGCGGCAGCTTTCGCGATCTGCGGCGCCAGCACCGCGGCCAGCGGATGTGCATTTTCAGCGCGGATCACGGTGAGCACGCGGTTCACGCCTTCGATCTTGGCCGCTTCGGCGGCAATCGCCTCGGCGCGGTCGGCGAGCAGCAGCACGTCGATGCTGTCGGGTTTCACGGCCACTGCCGCGCTCACGGCGCGTGCGGTGGAAGAATTGAGTTTGCCGTCCAGATGTTCGGCGATGACCAGAATCTTGCTCATGTTCGATCTCCCGTGCGGCTGCTCAAAGCAGACCCTTCTGCTTCAGCGCGGCGACCAGCTCGGCCGCGTCCTTCACCATCACGCCCTTGCTGCGCTTTGCCGGCGCCGCATAGTGCGTGGTCTTCAGGTGATCGTGCGCCTCGACGCCCAGCGAGGCGAACTCGATGCTGTCGATCGGCTTGGACTTCGCCTTCATGATGTCCGGCAGCTTGATGAATCGTGGCTCGTTCAAGCGCAGGTCGGTGGTGATGACCGCCGGCAAATCCACCTCGATCACCTCCAGTCCGGCGTCGACTTCGCGGGTGACCGTGGCCTTGCCGTCGGCGATGTCGACCTTGCCGGCGAAGGTCGCCTGCGGCCGATCCCACAACGCGGCCAGCATCTGGCCGGTCTGGTTGGCGTCATCGTCGATCGCCTGCTTGCCCAGGATCACCAGCCCCGGCTGCTCCTTCTCGATCAGCTTGAGGAAGATCCGCGCCGCGGTCAGCGGCTGCACGGTGTCGGTGGTGACGACGTGGATGGCGCGGTTCGCACCCATCGCCAGGCCATTGCGCAGGTGGGCGGTGAGATCGGCCGGGCCGATGCCGACCACGATCACCTCCTCGGCGATGCCTTTTTCGCGCAGGCGAAGCGCCTCTTCCAGCGCGATGTCGTCGAACGGATTGGCCGACAGCTTGACGCCGTCGGTGACCACGCCGCTGCCGTCGGGCTTGACCTGGATGCGCACGTTGTAATCGACGACGCGCTTGTAGCCGACAAGAATTTTCATCTGCGATTCCTTGACCTCGTTGGCTGCCCCTGCAGGGCGCGGACCGTCCATTCTACCCGGCATCAAACGGCTGCATGAAGGGAATCATGCGTTCAACGGCGTGGAAAGAACGTGTGTCAGCCGCTGCGTTGCGCGTAGGAATAGTGTTTCGACGCGGCTGCGTGCTCGCCGGCCATCGATGCGGCACTGGCGATGGTAAAACCGGCCGAGCTGGCGGCAAGGCTGAAAAGACGTTCGACGGCGTGGGCGAGGGTGCCATCCAGCTGGGCCGACTCAGTCTCGAAATCGGCGATTTCAAGATGCGCATCGAGCAGCAGGCGCAGGGCTGCGGGACGCAGCCAGAACATGCTGCCCGCCACAAAACTGTCGCGTTCGATTTGCACCATTGGCATCCCGATCCGTCGGCAGAGATAGTCCACATTGGCCTGATTGGCGCCCCAGTAGTAGTCGAGCGGCTGCAGGTGGCCTTCGGCATGAACGATCCCCAGCGCCGGATCCGCGGCGAAACCGTCGACGATATGGCGGGCACGCTGCGGGGAAAGCAGCTTGTCGAGCAGGTCGAGGCGCCAGGCATCACCATCCTGCCGGTGCGTGGAGCGCTTGCTGTGAAGCTTGAGTACGGTCGTCACGCCCTGATCCAGCAGGCGGTTGGCGACATGCAGGAACGGCACGATGTCGCGGCCACGGTTTTCGAAGACCTCGATCTCGGCATCCAGCTGCAGTCGTGCAACGCGCGCACGCACCATCGCTTCTCGCTCGAAGGCGGTGGTGATCACGACGCGCCATTCGATACCGCTGGCGTGCAATGCGATCACCAGTTCGTCCAGCAGCTCGGGATACCAGATATGGATGACCGCGCAAGGCCGCGGGTCTGCCTCGGGCGGTGCACGAAAAGCGTCGCGGGTGGCCTGCAACCATGCGTGACCCAGCCGCGTATCCGGCTCCAGCACGGCGCCTTCGGCCCACTCGTTCCAGCCGTTGACAAACACCAGCGGACGGGTCGGAAAACGGCGTGTGGCAACGCTGTTGGCGTGCCGCAGCCAGTCCCGGTAACCGCGCGGCGAGGCGTGCGCGAATACGCGACCACGGCCGCTGCGGCGCGGCTCGTTGTCCCAGCCCGGATTGACGCACGGATAACGTGGATAGGCGGGTTCGGGTTGAAGCATGGACTGGCGAACCAGCTCGCGCCAGTCATGCACATCGCCCTGGTAATCCGGGTTGAGCAACTGCTGGCCGGCGGTGATGGTTGCCGGCGTGACGTTGTTGGGTGGAAATTCGACCGCAACATCGAATCCGATGTCGCGCGGATCGACCCGGTCGAAGCTCTGCACATAGCCAAGCCGGATCTCGCCGATGGCATGCGTGCGACACCATTCACGCCAGCGTGTGGCGGTCGCCTTCGGATCGGGCAGCAACCCGGGGCGATAGACCAGCAACAGCGGCTTGCCATCCACGCGCAGGTAGCGCGGGTCGGCGAGATAGGCGCCGACGTGTGCGATGAAGGCAAGGTCGTCGGCCGGACTATGCTGCTGGCCGATAAGGATGTCGCTGGCGCGACCATCCCATCGACGCGACCAGTTTTCATTGGCCCAGCACAGGCACAGCGGCAGTTCCATGCGGGCATCGGTCAGCCATCGCTGCAACGGCGTTTCGAGCAGGGTCTTGCCGGCAAACCAGTAGAAGTAGGTGCAGAACGCACCGATGCCGTAGTCGTGCGCCAGCTGCATCTGCCGTTGCATCACGTCGGCCACGCGCAGATCGTAATAGCCGAGCTCCGCCGGCAGACGTGGTTGTGCATGCCCTTCGAATTGCGGCAGCGCCCGCGTCACGTTGTGCCACTCGGTGAAGCCCTCGCCCCACCACGCATCATTCTCCGGAATCGGATGGAACTGCGGCAGGTAGAACGCCACCAGGGTGACCGGCAGCGGTGTCGGCAGTACTTCATCACGTCGCGGTACGTAACCGATCGCCCGTCCCGCCGCGTGGGTTCGCGGTCGACGCTCCACCCGTGACACATCGTCGACCTGGCCACGCGGGCCACGCGGCAGCAGGTCGGCGTGGCGATCGAGAAAACGCTGGCGCAGACGATCGCGTGTCGCGACCGGCATCGGGGTCAGCCGGAAGCCGATGCGCAGCACCGAGAACAGGGATCGCTTGGCGAACTCGCGTAGTGGCATGACGGCTCGGGATCAATGATGCCGCAGCATCGCGGTTGGCAAGGCGCCGGTCAATTCAGTACGCGACGCAGGGTGGCATCGGCGGCGGAGGCGGAAAAATGCCGCTGCACGTTGTCCAGGCCATGCGCGGAAAGATGGTGCCACAGCGTCTCGTTCTGCTGCAGTTCGAGCACGGCCGCGACGAATGCGCCGGGATCTCCTGCGAGCAGGACATCCACGCCATCATTCAGTTGCATGCCTTCCACAGCCATCGCGGTGGCGATGACCGGCAGACCATGGCTCATCGCCATGTTGATCTTGCCCTTTACGCCGGCGCCAAAACGCAGTGGCGCCAGTGAGGCGAGGCAGCCATCCATCCAGGGGGCGAGATCGGTCACGCGACCGTGCAGTTCCAGGCCCGGCGCCACCAATTCACGCCGGGCGGATTCCGGGATGTCGCCAAGCACATGGACACGGATATCCGGCAGTTGCCGGCGCAACAGCGGCAGGATCTCGCCGGCGATCCAGCGGATCGCATCGCTGTTCGGCGGGTGCGCATAGCCGCCGATGAAGACCAGGTCGCGACGTTGCGCGAAGTCACTCTGGCAGCCGTGGACTTCATGAATATTGGACAGCAGCTCGACCCGCGCCTGCGGCAGCATCTGCGCCAGCAACGCCTGTTCGTGCGGACTTACCACAAAGGTCACATCCGCTTGTGCGATCAGCGCCAGTTCGCTGCGTCGCGAGGTTTCCGCCTGACGCAGCAGCGCTGCATGGCCACTCAGTTCGGCAGCGCGTCGTTCACGCAGGAAGTGCAGATCCACGGTGTCGAACAGCAGCTTCGCTTGAGGTGCATGCCGGCGCACCAGATCAATGTACTGACCGGCAACGGTATGCCGGCACAGCATGACCGCGTGCAGCTGGTGACCGTGTTCACGCAGCCACGTCGGCAGGTCGGTGACCCACGGCTTGCACAGGACCTCGCAGCCAAGCGCGCCGAGCGCAGCGACTTCCGCGGGGTCGGCGCGACCGTCGTCCGGAAGGAAACATGGACTCCAGCCTTGTCCGTCGAGCAGGCGCAGGATGGCGCTCAGCCGCAGCGATCCGGAATCGCGCGAAGGCTCGGGCGTCATCGCATCGACGACCAGCACACGACCGCGCGTGCGCCAGCGAACGGCGCGTTCGAGTGGCGTTCCCGGAGCAGGTTGCCGTTGCAGTTCGGCCGTCCATTTGCCGACGAACTTCAGCTGATTCGGCAGCTGGTGCTGCTTGATGCCGCTGCCGAGATCGGTGCCCGAGGTAATGCCCTCATAGTGGATGACCGTGCTGGCCGGCTCGTAATACACGCGCAGGCCGAGCTTGCGCACGGCGAATGCCAGGTCGGTGTCTTCGTAATAGGCCGGCCGGTAGCGCGTGTCGAAACCGCCGATTTTTTCGAACAGGTCGCGACGGATCAGCAGCGATGCACCGGAAACGTAGTCCACCTCGCGGCGATAGAGAAAGGCCGAGCCATCGCGTGATTCGAAGCGGCCCACGTTCCAGCAACTGCCGTCGGAGAACACCAGGCCACCGGCTTCCTGCAGGCGACCGTCGGGATACACCAGCCGGCTGCCGGCAATGCCGCAGTCGTCGCGCTCGGCGAAACAGCGCAGCAGAGCGTCCAGCCAGCCCGCGCCGAGCTGTGTGTCGTTGTTGAGGAACAACAGGAAGTCGCCGCGCGCCGCCGCCGCACCGGCATTGCAGCTGCCGATGAAACCGAGATTGGTCGCGTTGTGCAGCAGGCGCAGGCCGGCGACCTGGCTCAGCGTGGCGGCGCTGTCGTCCGGGGATGCGTCGTCCACCACGAGCACTTCGAAGCGCGCCTGCACGACGTGTTGCGCCAGCGAGCGCAGGCAGGCGAGCGTGTAGGCGAGCTTGCCGTGGATCGGTATGACGATGGAAACCTGCGGCGTGGCGCTGATGGACAGGGCGAATGGCGCGAACGGCTGGTCCAGCGACAGCAGCGCCAGCTCGTGGTCGAACGCGGGCCGCGGCTGGAATTCCTGTCGCGCGCGCGCGAACGTGCCGCTCCAGCCACGCAGCGCGATGCTGCTGCGCGTACGCTGCAGCAGATAACGCAGGCGCTTCAGTCGCCATGAAAGATTCCCGATCAGCGCCATGTCCTCGACGATTCAGAGGTTCTGGTAATTCGG
>JBDTZX010000278.1:0-16477 GCA_040004895.1 Rhodanobacter sp.
TGGCGTTCGCGCAGCGGCGGCAAACGCAGATACAGCGCGTTGAGGCGGTACTGCAGATCGCGGCGGAAATGACCCGCGGCGACCTGCTGCTCGAGGCAGGCGTTGGTGGCAGCGATGATGCGCGCGTCGGATATCCGGGCCACACCACCACCGACCGGCCGGTACTCGTTGTCCTGCAGGAAGCGCAGCAGGGTCACCTGCCCCTTGCTGGAAAGTGTGTCCACTTCGTCCAGAAACAGGGTGCCGCCGCGGGCATGGTCAATCAGTCCCGCTTGTGCGCCCTTGGCGTCGGTGAAGGCGCCACGGTTGTGCCCGAACAGTTCGTTCTCGATCAGGCCGTCGGCAATTGCACCGCAGTTGACCGGCACGAACGGATGCTCGCGACGTGCGCTGGCGTAGTGGATTTCGCGAGCCACCAGTTCCTTTCCGGTTCCGGTCTCGCCCTCGATCAGCACCTGCACGTCGCAGCCGGCGTAGCTCTGCAACTGCGCGCGTATCGAATGAATTGCCTGGGATTGGCCGAGCATGATCGGCATCATCCATCCCCGAAGTCGCCATCAAGGCACCTGAGATTGCATCGTCGCCAGTCGGCGAAATCCGCGGCGTCCATCCGCCTGGTCGAAACGTTCCAGGTCGACATGCACGATGTCCGGGGGCGACTGCGGAAGTATGCGCACGATTCGCCCGCATCCATAGCTGCACATCCGCCATAGAACCAATGACAGGTCATGCCTGCGGACCGGTGGGCTGCCGCTCGCCGGGCGCGCGCTTCACCGAGCCCGGGGCGTTGTCCGCAAAGCGCAGACCGGGCTTCCAACAGAAGTCGCGTCCCGGTCCCTGTGAACGAACTTCCGGGGTGAGGTCCCGGTGTTTGCCCCGGGCTTCGCAGCCGGGTCGACAGGCATCGCCGTCGACCGGTTGGCAGGCCGTGAAATGAGGCTGCAAGCGGCCCCAAGGCTTACGGCCTATCCCTCCAAGTGTGACGCACCTCTCTTGATTTATGTTAAAGTTCTGTCTCTATCCAACCTGATCAGGCCGCCATGAAGAGTATCCGCCGTCTCCTCGCGTTGTCTCTCGTTTCAATGCTGGCCGCGTGCGCCAGTGTGTCGGGCTCGAACCAGGCGCCTCCGCTCAATCCGGACGTGCAGGCCGTGACCTCCTATCACATCGGCGTGGACGACCAGCTGCAGATCTCGGTATGGCACAACCCCGACCTCAGCGTGAGCGTTCCGGTGCGGCCGGACGGCAAGATCACCGTACCGCTGATCGGCGACGTCGACGCCGGCGGTCAGACGCCCGAGCAGGTCGCTGCCACCATCAAGGACAAGCTGCAGGCTTTCGTGCGCGACCCGCAGGTGGCGGTGATCCTGACCCAGTTGCGCAGCCACGAATACCTGTCGCGAGTACGCGTGACCGGCGCCGTGCGGACACCGGTATCGGTGCCGTACCGTCAGGGCATGACGGTTCTCGATGCCGTGCTCGCGGCCGGCGGCCCGACCGAATTCGCTGCCCCGGACCGCACCGAGCTCTATCGCGAAGGCAAGAATGGCACCACCCCGTATGCGGTGCGCCTCGACAAGGTGCTGCAGCGCGGCGATCTGAGCACCAACTATCCGCTTCAGCCCGGCGACGTCATCACGGTGCAGCAACGCGCTTTTTAAGCCACGGAATCTTGGGACAAGGGGAATGTCATGAGCGGCGAACTCGCACCTTTCGGCGGCATGCTGCCGGTGCTGGCCAGTGAAGCGCGACGACATCGCGTGGCACTCGGGCTGATATTCGCGGCAATCGCCCTGGCTGCGCTGGTCGTCGGTGTGCTGTGGCCGAAGAAATACGACGCGTCCACCACGATCCTGGCCCAGGAAAGCAGCATCATCACGCCGCTGATGCAGGGTGCCGCCGCCACCACCGGCAACAAGAACCGCGCCGGCATCGCGCGTGATGTGATCTTCAGTCGCAAGATCATGGATCAGATCCTGCAGATCGGTGGCTGGACCGCCACGAATCCAAGCCCGATCGAGCGTGATCACCTGATCGAGGGGATCAAGGCGCGCACCCGGGTCCAGATCTCGCAGGACAACCTGATCACCATCAGCTACTACGATTCCGATCCCAAGCGCACCTACGAAGTCACTCGTCAGCTCGCCCAGCTTTTCATCTCCGAAAGCCTTGCGTCCAAGCAGCGCGAAAGCCGCGATGCATTCCAGTTCATCAACAGCCAGGCCGAGGCATACCGCCTCAAGCTGACCACCGCCGAAGACAAGCTCAAGACCTACCGCGAGGCCAACGTCGATGCACGACCGGGCAGCGCGGCGGATACCAGTGCGCGCATCAGCCAGCTGCGCACCCAGGTAGAGAATTCGCGCATGGACCTGATGGAAAAGCGCTCGCAGGAATCATCGCTGGTCGCGCAGCTGTCCGGCGAATCCGAGGTCACCGCGGTGCAGACGACCGAAGGCATCTATCGTTCGCAGATGGCCGACCTGCAGACGCAGCTGGACAAGCTGCTGATGACCTACACCGCCGAATATCCCGACGTGGTGCGTATCCGCCACCAGATGGAAGATCTTCAGCGCCAGCTGACCCAGTCCGAGCAGCGCAAGCAGAACGGTCACCTCGCCGGTTCGCCTACCTCCATCGAGGGCAGCGCGCAGTTCAACCCGCTCTACCAGCAGATGAAGAGCCAATTGTCGGCGATCCGCAGCGACATCGCCGCCAGCACCGCGCGCATGAATGCCAGTGATTCCATGCTGGATTCCGAACTCGAGCGCAGCAAGCGCATTGCCGGTTCGGAGAACGCCACGTCCGAACTGACCCGCGACTACGACGTCAACCGCGACGTCTACCAGGATCTTCTCAAGCGCCGGGAAAGCGCACGCGTATCGATGGATCTGGATGCCCAGCATCAGGGCCTGACGTTCCTGATCCAGAACCCGGCGATGATGCCGCTCAGTCCTTCAGGTCTGCGCTTCTTCCATTTCGGCCTTGCCGGACTCCTGCTTGCGCTGGCCATTCCGATTGGCCTGCTGGTCGGTGTCGCGCGCCTGGATCCGCGAGTACGCTCCGCCGAACAGCTGGAGCGACTGACCGGGTTCACGACCTTGGCAACGGTTCCCTTCTACCCATCACCGCAGGATCGGCGCAGGGAAACCCTGCGCAACACGGTCCTGGTCCTGGTCATTGCCTCGGTGGGTGCGGCGTATCTGATCCTGTTCTGGCTCAAGCTGAGGGGCGCGGCATGAACGTCATCAATGACGAATCGGCGGCGCCCAGCCACGCGGAAGCCAGCGATGGTGCCGGTAATCTCGGCCCGCAAGTGTCCACGGGTCATTCGATCGCGCGCATGGCCGAAGAGGGAGCGCTGGCTCCGCGCCAGCTTGAATCACGTCAGCTGATCCATCGGGAAGAATCCGTTCGCAAGCAGTCGGATGCGTTCCGCGAAATCCGCACGCGCCTGCTGGGGATGGCCGGCGAGCAGAACTTCGTGACTTTGCTGGTCTCGGTGAGCCCACGCTCGGGCAGCAGTTTTGTCGCGCGCAATCTGGCCACAGCCTTCGCATTCGACGAAACCAAGACCAGCCTGCTGATCGATTGCAATCTGCGCTACCCGGCACAGCACAAGGCGCTGGGAGTGGATCCGGCGAACGGCGGGCTGATCGATTTTCTGGAGCACCCGGCGCTTGGCATCAAATCGGTGCTCTACCACACGGGGATCCCGCGCATGCGCCTGATTCCCGCGGGCAAGGCACGGGAGAACGGTGGCGAATATTTTTCGTCATTCCGGATGCGCGCGGTGATCGATTCGCTGCGCTGCCGTTATCCCGATCGCTACATCTTTCTCGACGGTCCGGCCATCAAGGGTTCGCCGGACGCACGCATTCTTTCGGACCTGGCGGATTTCGTGGTGGTCGTCGCGGGCTACGGTCGCGACACGCCAAAGGCGATCCGTCAGGCAGTATCCAATTTCGATCCGGACAAACTGGCCGGGGTCGTGTTCAACCACGCTCCCTGACGGCGACGCCGGACAGCTCGAAGGGTCAGCGCGGCAGCCGCCTTGCTGGCCGGTTCAGGCAAGGACGTCCGAATCGGATGGCAGCGTGGCATCCGACATGCAGTTGATCGATTTACAGGGGAAGACTATGCCGATATCCATCAAGCTCGGGCGTACTGCGGTCACCGTGGCACTCACCACGGTGAGCGGCATCGCTTCGGCCGCGCAGTTCGATTACACGCTGTATGCCGGCGTCGAACACAGCGACAACATTGGGCTGACCGCCACCAACCCGATCAGCCAGAGCGTGCTGATCCCGGGCGTCAATTTCACGTTCGTGCAGGCGGGGTCCAGCGTGCAGGCCAACGTCGTGGGCAATCTGGAAGACCGCTACTACCCTGGCAATACCTTCGGTAACCAGGTGTTCACGCAGCTGACCGGCCAGGTGAACTGGACAATGATCCCGCAACGACTGGACTTCGCCTTCGAAGACTATGCGGCGGTACAGCCGGTGTCGTCGCTGGCCACCAATTCGCCGGACAACCAGCAGCAAACCAACGTGCTGTCGCTTGGTCCGACGCTGCATTTCCTGCTGGGAACCAGCCTGCGCGGCCAGGCCGAGTTGCGCTATTTCAACAGCACCGCGCAGAAGACCAAAGCCTTCGATTCGTCGCGCGAACAGGCTGCGCTGCGCATATTCAAGGATCTCAGCGCGACCGATCAGCTGTCGGTGAACATCGAATCGCAGCATGTCGATTTCCAGAACAAGGGCGGCGGTCCCAACTACGATCGCGACCAGATATTCGGGCGTTACGTCAGCAAGCTGGCGCGGTTCGACATCGACACGATGGTCGGCTGGTCACACATCCGCTACGACCAGGCGCCATCGGCATCGACGCCGCTGGCGCAGGTTTCGGTCAGCTGGCGGCTCGCTCCGAGTCACACGCTAACCGCAATGGCCGGGCGGCAATACAGCGACAGCGCGCAGGACATGGTGGCTTCCCCGGACCAGTTCGTTCCGGTCACGATCGGTGATCTCACGGCGACCGGAGGCGGTCGGGCAATCGCCACCGGCAGTGCCAACGTCAGTTCCCAGGTGTACGTGGAGCAGCGCTTCGAGGCCACCTATGCCTATACAACGGAAATCGTAACGTTCCGGCTTGCTCCGCTGTTCCGCAAACTGAGCTATCTGAACGATCGAACGCTGGATGAAAAAGGTCGCGGCGGAAGCGCGGGTCTGGACTATCACTTGCCCGGACAGATGGTGCTTTCAGGCTTCGCGAATCAGGAAACGCTGACCTACCAGTTCCTGGACCGCAAGGACAAGCGGACCGCCTACGGGCTGACCCTTTCAGGCAACCGGACGCCGCACTGGGGATGGCGCCTGTCGTTGAGTCATCAACAGCAGAGCAGCAACTTTTCGACGCAGAATTTTCACGAAAACGAGATCTACCTCGGAGTCGTGTTCAAACGATGACGGCAGATGCTGAAACGGATGTCCCGTTCCACTTCGGTGCAGATGCTGAACTGTTTGGCCTGTATCACCCGGTGGCCACACCTGCCACCAAAGCCGTGCTGCTGTGTCCGCCGCTGGGGCAGGACCTGATTCGCTGCCACCGGCTGTATCGGCAGCTCGCGCAGGCACTGGCCGCTGCAGGTCTGCCGGTGTTGCGTTTCGACTATTACGGCAGTGGTGACTCGGCGGGGCGCAGTGCGGAGCTGCACTGGACCCGCTGCCTCGACGACATCGTCTCCGCCGCCACCGAACTTCGCGCGCGAAGTGGCTGCGGGCGCGTGCTTGCGTTTGGCGCAAGGATGGGCGGAAGCGCTGCCATTGCCAGCGCCGCCAGCGCAGGTCTGGCGGCACTCGTGCTGTGGGATCCGATCGTCGATGGTGCGGCGCATGTGGCGCAGCTGGACGCAATGCAGGACTCACTGCAGCACGACACCCGGCGTTTCCTGAAGCCCCGCACCGTGGCGGCCATCGCGAACCAGTGGCTGGGCTTCGACGTGAGCGGCGAGCTGCGCCGGCAACTGCTCGCTTTGCACATCGAGCCGTCATCGGTACCGACATGGGTGGTCGATTCGAACGGCTGGCCGACATGGAAAGCTTTCGGCGCCAGTCACGCGACCACTATTGCCCTGCACACCCGCACGCCGTGGGACGATCCGGGGCGGCTCGAGCTTGCGATCCAGTCGCACGAGTTGATCCGCATCGCGAACGATCTTCTGCAGGGGGCATGATGGACGTGGAGCGTGCCTTTCGATTCGGACGTGCCGGACATCTCGTCGGCATCGCCGGTCTGCCTCCGGCGGCACAGGATGTGGGTGTGATTGTGCTGAACGCCGGACTGGTTCACCGGATCGGCCCGTTCCGCCTGCACGTTGAGCTGACCCGCCGGCTCAATGCCTGCGGTTATCCCAGCGTACGTTTCGATCTCTCCACGCTGGGCGACAGTGGTGCAAGCAGTGCATCGGAGTCGCGCGTGCAGCAGGTCCGCGCCGACATCGCCGACGCCATGACGCTGCTTCGCGAACAGGCTGGCTGCACTCGCTTCGTGCTGGTCGGTCTCTGTTCCGGCGCGGAGAACGCCCACCGCGCTGCCGCTACCGAAGCCGGCGTCGCGGGCGCGATCTTCCTCGATGGCTATGCCTATCGCACAGTCGGCTTCGAAGTGCGCCGCTATCTTCCGCTGCTGCTGAATCCCGCGCGCGTGGGGCGGCTTCTCGCCCGGCGCCTGCGCGTGAGTGGGTGGCCGGCCGCGGCGCCTTCTTTCAGCGTGGCTCATCCGCCACGCAGACAGGTTCGCGACGAACTCGCCGACATGCTCGATCGCGGACTCAAGCTGTATTTCATCTACAGCGGTGGCACCAACCGGTATCTCAATCATCGGCGCCAGTTTCGCGAATGCTTCGGTCGTCTCGCCGTACATCCCGGTGTCGAGGTGGAACGGCTCGAAGAGACCGACCACACTTACATCCTCACCGGCGACCGTGACATGCTGCTTGGCAGAATCGAGCAGTGGATGGATCGGCATTTCCCCTTATCTTCGCGGCCTTCGCCATGAACTGGTTTCCCCTCGATGGCTTTGGTCGCGGCTGCGCACTCCGCTCTGTCGGAGTCGGCCGGCAGCGTTTCTTGGTTATCACATGGCTGCTGGCGATGGCGCTGTTCTTCGGCTTCGGCATGGATGCGGCGACAGCCCAAGCGGTTGTCGCGGCGGATCATCTGGCGGCCACACCGCCGTCCCCAAAGCGGAATCAACCGCAGGATACCCGCCAGGTGAAGTTGCTTCCCGGCATCGACGTGGTCCATACGGATCCGCGCTGGCTGACGATCCAGCTGCACCGCAACGGAGCCGTCGGCCAGGACATTGCGGTGACGCTCGGCATTCCGTTTCCGCCCGGCGCGCTGACCGATGCACGCAACGTGCGGATCCTCGATGAACACGATCAGGAAATACCGGCGCACATCGAACCGACCCTGCGGTGGTATGCGAAGGACAACAGCATTCGCGCGGTGAAGGTGCAGTTTCACGCAACGCTTGATGGCAATTCCCGCGAACTGCATTTCAGTTTCAACCAGTCCGCCACCGCGCCGGCCGGAAGCTGGCCATACGCGGATGGGCTGGTGAGGAACGAAAACGGCGTGCCGGTGCCAGGCGTGCTCGCCACACTGACGCCACAGTGGATGTCCGCCTCGTTGATCGCCGGGCCGCAGCAGGCGGCACCTTCCGACGGGCCCTACGATCGTTACTTCGCCGTGCAGTTCGGATGGGCCAAAGCCTTGCCGCGCAAAGAAGGCTCCGCCTGGCTGTTCGATCGTCCCACCGCCATGTTCCAGCAATACGTGCGTACCGGCCGGCTCGACTACCTGGCCGGTGCCACCGAAAGCTATGCGTTCTACATGAACCATCTGCGTCGCTTCGGCATGCCGGGCTGGCCGCTGTGCGGCGGTGGCTGGAGTCTGGGCGACGTCAACGTGTGCGACCCGAAATACGTCTACATCGAGCCGATCCTGTTTGCGTTGGCGCTGACCGGCGACGACAGCCAGCACGACGCCGACCTGGTCGAACGCATGATGGGTTCGTGGAACAGCGGCGGCTGGAACTACCCGGCTGGCCCCTACAAAAATCCCGAACGTCGCTTCACCGAACGCGAAACGGGACTGGGCCTGCTCGAGACGGTAAGTGCCTACGAAGTCACCGGCGACCCTCGTTATCGCAAGGACATCGACGACCGCGTGGGCTGGCTGTACGACCATCAGCAGCACAATCCCGACGGCCTGGGCAACGACGGTTCCTGGCGCAACAGCTGGCAGGCGCACGAGGGCGATCCGTATGACGCGACCACTGACGTGCGCGGCTCGTCGCCATGGATGACCGAGAACATCATGGATGGCCTGTGGCACGCCTGGCTGGTTACCGGTGACAAGCGGATTCCGGTGATGATCACCGGCTTCGGCCGTTACCTGGAGCGATACGCATGGATCGACCTGGATACCATCACCAGTAAATCCGACTGGCGCGATCCCTGCAGCGGACCCAACGGCCAGATCAGCTGGTACTGGTCGTCCGCGCACAGCGACCGTGCGCGGCTCGTCACGATCCAGAATTCCGAAGGCTGGTACAGCGACTACCACAATGTCGAGATGATGCTGCCGGTCGCGCTGGCGCGCTATTTCGAAACCGATCCTGCGCAGCAGCAGGCGCTGGACAAGCGACTGGCGTCACTGTCCTCGTCGTACAACATGACTTGCGCCACCACCAGCGCCACGCTGCGGCGTTTCAACTGGAACAATCGTGGTGTGGGCGTGGTGCAGTGGCTGATGCACCGGTCGGCGGCCACTCAGCCCTAGTCCGGCAAGCCAGTTCAGCGGCGTTTGCCGATGGCGTGCGCGACGTAGTGCAGCATGTAGAAGGCGGACGCGAACCAGCCGAGGTGCTCGATGTGGCGATAAATGTGCCACTGCCAGCGCGCGGCTTTCAACTTTTCTGATGATACCGAACCCTGGCGCACCAGATACCAGGCCATGGGCTCTTCGGTCTGCACGCGCACCGCACGACCGGCGCGGTGCACCAGTTCCAGCCAGAACACGTAATCCTCGTGGCCGACCGTGCGGAAACCGATGTCGCCGAGGCTGCGATCATAGATGCCGGTGAGATTTCCGATGCGGTTGCTCTTCAGCATGTCGACATACGATGCCGATGCCGATGGACGTACCTTCGACAGCAACGTACCGTCTTCCGCCACCCTGTCGTACGCCGTGAAACTGACGCGTGCACCGCTGCTCTGCATCAACGCAAGCTGCAGCTCCAGCTTGCGCGGATGCCACCAGTCATCGCTGTCCAGGAATGCGATGTAGCTGCCGCGCGCGACAGCGAGACCGGCGTTGCGTGCAGCGGCGACACCGCCATTCGGCGACAGCCGCACGATGCGGATTCTTTCGTCCCCACGCGCAAGGGATTCGACCAGTGCCAGGGTTCCGTCGCGCGACGCGTCGTCAATGACGATCAGCTCCAGTCGCCGGTAGCTTTGTGCCAGAACCGATTCGATCGGCCGGGTGATGAGCTGCTCCGCGTTGTGCGCAGGCATCACCACGCTGACCAGCCCGTGTTCCATGACGCTGCTCATTCACTTGCCCGCTGTCTGCAGAAACTGCCCGCTGCCACAGCCATGTCAACCGAACAGCTGCGGTAACGTGATGATGGAACGAAACCAGTCGGTGTTCAGTTCCGTCTCGACCGCCACCCTGCGCACATCGTAGTCGTCCCAGTCGTCGAATCGACGATAGCCGCCGTAATAGCTGAATGCGTAGGACACTTCCGCCTCGCGCAGGCAGTCGCGCGTCACCTGATCGAACGCGGTCGGATTGCCTACCGGATAGCTGAAATAACGCATCGGTTCACCCATCTCCTGCGCAAGCCGGCGAGCACATTCCAGAATTTCATGCCGCTGGTTTTCCGGCGACATGCGCGAAAGCACCGGGTGGGTCACGGTATGTCCACCGATCGTCATGCCCGCCGCCTTCATCTCGCGCAGCATGTCCCAGTTCATCCACAGGCTGCTGCTCACGTCGGCAGTGCACCGACCGGTGCCTGCAGCCACGCCGATCGCATCGAGATAGCGGGCAGTCTGCTCCGCTGGCATGGCCTTGTATTTTCGCAACAGCCTGCGCACGGCGCCTTCGCGCTCCGGCTCATCGAACGGCAGTGGCTGCTCGAACCACGGCGCCAGCTCGAGACCACCGCGCTGGCTGGTTCGCACCATCCACGAAATTTCATCCCACCAGGGCAGTGTCGGCGAATCGATGTAGCCGCTGGCCACGAAGAACGTGGCGACAACTCCCTCGCTCTTCAGGATCGGAAACGCGACTTCATAGTTGTCCCGGTAACCGTCGTCGAACGTGACCATGCCATAGCGGCCACGCTTTTCGGCAAGCACCTGCGGCAGGTCGGCTGGACTGATGATCTCCAGCTGCGTCTTGCAGAAACGCAGCTGCTCTGCGAAAGCGTCCGCGTCCGCGCTCCACAGCCCGCGGTCGACATTCGAAGTGCGCCCTTCACCGATGCGATGGTAGTTGAGCGCGAGCACGCCCGACCACGGCATGACCTGGTGCAGCAAACTGCGCAGGCCCGTGCGACACAGCAAGCGTGATGCGACGGATTTCTTCATGTCGATACCTTACGCGTTCGGCGACGAGAAACCAGTCAGATGGTTTTTCGATCCGTGTGCGTCAGCGGTTGTACTGCCTTGTCGAGCAGTGCAGGCACTGCAAGTCCCTGTGGCATTCCAGGCTGATCCGATCACGATATTTCGTCACCCGCGATGGCATCCAAGCCGGCGCATCGTCGCTTGATGCGCTCATCCATTGATGGATGTGGCAACACCCCGCGCATACCTGGTTCAACGTCCGCTTTCCTCGTCATCCGAGCCCCCTGAAGCAGTCCGGCAAATCCCGGACGATTTCTTGCGCAACCCATACTAGCAATTAAACCGGATCGAAAATTCCGCGGACACCGCTGCTCCGAACTGCCCGCCAACCAGCATCACCGTCGGCTCAGCGATCCGGCCGCTGCCTCGGTGGCGGCAATTCGAAATCACGGAACCGTGCGGGATCACCGGCATGTCCGGCTTCCGCTGCCTTGACGATGTTGTACATCTCGCGTGCGGTCACATAGTGCAGCACGTGGTTCTTTCCATCGTTGTAGGCACGCTCGAGATGATCATGCATGGCACCGGTCGGCGCGCCCAGCAGCGTATCCATGTCGCGCTCTTGCGTCCCGTGCGTATGCACTTTCACGAAAACCCATTCGGGCCGGCCCTCGACATGGATGCCGGTACGCACCCAGTGATCGACGCGCTCCGGGGTTGGCGGGCACGAACGGCGCACATCGGAATTCTCGATCCGCGGAATCAGGCCGAACTTGCGCTCGCGCCAGTTCAGGCCGAGTGGACCCTGGATGATCATCAGGTCGCCACTGGGCTTGCCGCCCACGCGGACAGGTTCGCCGGTGTTGTGCGATTTCGGCCGCAGCGGATCATCGGTGGCGTAGTAGATCGCGTTGACCATGCTCGTCTGCGTATCGCTAGGTGCCGACGGCAGCGTGAAGTCGGCGTAGCAGCCCAGTTCGCGCAGCAGGATCAGTTCGTTGTTGATGCCGCACCAGCGGCCATCGGCCCGCGAGTTGTCCAGGCTCCAGTTGCCGTGGATGAAGGCGAAGCGCAGCTGGCCGGTAGCGGGGTCGCGCGGCAACGCGCCGTGCCGGTCGTGCAGGAGTTCATTGAAACGACTGATCGTCGTGCGGAAATTTTCCGGATTGTCATTGTCGTGATGCAGATGGATCTCGATCTCGCCATAGCCCTCGGCGCACAGCGCAGCGATCTTCTGCAGATGTTCCTCGACGTACTCTTCCTCGGGGTAGAAAAAGCTGTGCTGCGGATGATGCCCGTCCGCGTCGCGATGCGCCGAAGCCAGCGTGCGATAGTCGCGACACCAGCGATCGACGCGGGCGCGCTGGGTGACAAGATCGGCCTTGCCCCACGCCGGTTCGAAGTGATCGACGAAACAGAACATCACGTGCACCGGACCATCGACCTTGGCCGGTCGGCGCCGGCGCAGATAGCTGCCCAGCCAGATCTGCATCTTGCGGGCGCGGATCGCTACGGTCACTGCCGCTGCAAACAGCAACGCCAGGATGAGCACGACCCACAGCACGATCACGATATGGCTGGTCACCGGCATGTTCCCTCTTGTGCACATTGCGCGCCAACCGCCATGTCGCCACGTCTGTCGCGGTCGCGCTGGATTCGTGAAGATTCACTGCTCACGGGCTACGCCGGCAACGCGGCGAAGGTGTAGCCGCCAGCTTTCCATTCGGGAAGCAACGTGGCAAGCATGCGGGTGGAGCAGTCGCTGTCGTCGTGCATCAGCAGCACGTCGCCGGCGCGCGGCGGCGCCTTGCGCAGGATGTCGACCAGTTCGGCGGCGGGCCGGCGCTGGTAATCGAGACTGTCGTAGGACCAGTACGCGAGATTGCGGCCGGCACTGGCGAACTTCAGCGTGAGCGGCAGCGAAAACACGCCACGTGGCGGCCGGAAACGATGGCGACGAACTCCATCGAAGCGCTCGAGCAGCTGATCCGTCCGGTCGATTTCGGCAAGCTGTTCCGGTAACGACAACGTGTTGAAAAGTGGATGGCTGTAGGAGTGATTGCCGAGACAGTGTCCCTCGGCCACGATCCGCTCGACCAGTTGTGGATGGCGTTCGGCCTCGCGCCCGATCAGGAAAAAACTGGCCAGTGCACCATGTGCCTTCAGCAGGTCGAGCAATGCCGGCGTATGGACCGGGTCCGGGCCGTCGTCGAAGGTGAGATAGATGGACTGGTTGCGGGTTGGCCCGCGAGTCAGCGCCAGCGAATCCGGCAACCATCGAAGCACGCGCATCTTGCTCGGCCGGAAAATCATTCGGGCGATCCGCTGGACAGAAATCGGCTGGGCCGGTACCTGATGGGGAAGCGTGGAAACACGGGTATCTCTCACCGATGGACTTTTCATGCCTTGCAGCCGCCCTGCCCTGGCTGCCGGCAACGCTCCGACCTAGCACAGGCCGCTGGTAGCCGTCTGTGCGCTGCTACAATACACTGTCGCACCGCAATTATGCCGCAATCCCGGATGCTTCTTGGATAGATGTCGTTCAAACGGGCCGGCGCCACCAGCTCGTCCGTCTGTTCGGCTGAGCGGGATGAAACATGCTTCTCCATGGTCGACAAGGGGCTTTTCCCAACAGGTTTTTGCGTTTCCCGACTGCACCTCGCAGTTGTCCGGGATGAACTGCAGGCGGGCGATCAAGTGAGCGTGCTGGACAATCATGGCGTGGTCTATTTCGGCAACGACTGGCAGGCGGAAAACCGCACCAGCAGCCACCACATTGCCGCGCGCCTGGCGCTCAGCATGCCGGTGCTGTATGTCGATTCGCCGGGGCTGCGTGCGCCGCAAGCCAGCGGGCGCGATCTTCGACGCGCATTTCGCAAGATCAGTGCGGCGCTTCGCGCGCCGGTGCTGGTCAGCCCCAACCTGTGGCGTTGCACGGTGCCGCAATTGCCGTTCCGCCGGATACCCGGGGTCGAGGCCTTCAACCGTGTGTTCAGTCGCTGGGCGCTGAAACGAAACATGCGCGTGCTGGGCGACACCCGGCGCATCTCCTGGTTCGTCGTGCCGCATCCCGGGTTTCTGGCAAAACGGCTGGGGGAGCAGCTCTGCGTGTACTACTGCATCGACGACTATGCCGCCCATCCGGGCGTGGACACCGACCTGATCACCGAGCGCGACCGCGAACTCACCCGTCGCGCCGACCTTGTTTTTGTTGCGCCGCCGGCCCTGCTCGAAGCCAAGCGCGCACTGAATCCGAACACCCGGTTCTCGCCGCACGGGGTCGATGTGGCGCTGTTCGCCCGTGCGATGGATCCTGCCACGGCGATACCGGAAGCCGCGCGAAATCTGTCACACCCGGTCGTCGGCTATTTTGGTTCGATCCACGAGTGGATCGACATCGAGCTGATCGAATGGCTTGCGCGCGAGCGCCCGCAATGGAGCTTCCTGCTGGTCGGCCATGCGGCGATCAACGTGTCCGCGCTGCGCGCACTGCCGAATGTCGTGCTGGCCGGCGCACGGCCGTACGCCGAGCTGCCGGCCTGGTCCAAGGCGTTCGACGTGGCGATCATTCCCTATCGTCAGAACCGCCAGGTCGAGAACGCCAATCCGCTCAAACTGCGCGAATACCTGGCGACAGGACGACCGGTGGTCAGTGTCGGCAACCCGGAGATCAACAAGTTCGCGCGCTGGGTACGCATCGCCGAAGGGCGAGAGGCGTTTCTCGCAGAGCTCGACGCAGCACTGCGCGAGGAGACGCCCGAAGCGATGGCCGCACGGCTCGGCGCGGTCGCCGACCAGTCGTGGGACAACCGGGTGGTCGAGGTGCTGAAGGAAGTGGGTTCGGCACTCGCCGCGCAGCAGTCATGAAATATTTTAGCCATCTATCTCGGGAATCAGGATGAACACTGGCAACAAACTGCGCGTTGCGGTCATCGGCGCGGGCTACGTGGCGCGATATCACATCATGGCGTTGCGGCGACTCGATTTCGTCGAAATCATCGCGATCTGCGATCTCAACACCGTGCTCGCCACCACGCTTGCGAAGACGTACGGCATCGACATGGTGTTGTCGAACCCCGCCCAGCTCGAAGCGATGAAGCCGGACGCAGTCTATGTGCTCACGCCGCCATCCAGCCACTGCGCACTCGCCCTGCAGGCGCTCGACATGGGTGCGCACGTCTTCGTCGAAAAGCCGATGGCGGAATCGGTGGCCGAATGCGACGCCATGATCGAACGCGCCAGGGAAAAGAAGCTGGTGCTCTCGGTCGATCATTCCGATCTCTACGATCCGGTCATCATGCAGGCGCTGCAGGAAGTGAAGTCCGGTGCCTGCGGCGACGTGGTGGCGGTCGACGTGCTGCGCAGTTCGGACTATCCGCCGTACGCAGGCGGCCCTTTGCCCGGCATGGTCAAGCAAGGGTCGTATCCGTTCCGCGACCTCGGCGTGCACGGCCTTTACGTGCTGGAAGCGCTGCTCGGCCCGATCGAACGGCTCGACGTGCACTACCGCGCCACCGGCACCGCGCCGAATCTCAAGTTCGACGAGTGGAATGCGAACGCGTCGACCGCGCACGGTGTCGGGCGGCTGTTGCTGTCGTGGAACGTGCGACCGATGCAGAACCGGCTGATCGTGCATTGCACACGCGGCATCATCGAGGCGGATCGTTTCCTGCAGATCTGCCGCGTGCGGCGCGTCCTGCCAGGACCGAAATTCATCGGCATCGTGCTGACCGCGTTCGGCAGTGCGCTGCGCGACGTGTTCCGGGTGCCGTGGAACGTGGTTCGCTTCGCGACCAAGCAACTGCAACCGTCGCCGGGCATCCAGCGCGGCGCCGCGGAATTCGCGCGTGCGCTGCACGAAGGACAGCCACCGCCGGTCAGCGCCGAGGACGGCCGCCGCCCGATCGCGCTGATGGAGGCGGCCTGCGCCAGGGCGGATGAAGAACGTACCCGCGAGCTCGATGCGCGCATCGTCGAACTGCCACCGGTCGATGCGCTGGTGACCGGCGCGGCCGGCTTTCTCGGCAAGGCGATGGTCAAGGCACTGCTTGCGCGCGGCCAGAGCGTGCGCGTACTGGTTCGTCGCGCCACCGAGGAGTTCGGCGCAGGCGTGCAGGTGGTGGTCGGCGATCTTGGCGATCCCCGGATCGTCGACCATGCCGTCGCCGGTGCCGGCATCGTCTATCACGTGGGCGCCGCGATGCGGGGCGGGCCGAATGATTTCGAGGCAGGTACGGTCTGGGGCACGCGCAACGTGGTCGATGCCTGCCTGAAACATCACAGCCGGAAACTGGTCTACGTCAGTTCGCTCAGCGTGCTCGATCATGCTGGCCGCAATCCGGCGATTGCGATGAACGAAACGTCCAGCTTCGAACCCTGGCCGGAGAAACGCGGCTCGTATACGCAGACCAAGCTGACCGCCGAGGCGATGGTGTCGGATGCGATCCGCGACCACGCCCTGCCCGCGGTGATCATCCGCCCCGGGCAGATCATCGGACCCGGTGCCGAACGGGTGACACCGAACGGCACGCTGGCGATCGCCGGGCGCTGGATCGCCGTCGGCACGCCTTCGCAGAGCTTGCCGCTGGTCTACGTCGACGATGTGATTGACGCATTGCTGCTGGCATCGAGCGAGCCTGCCGCGGTCGGCAGGATCTTCAACGTGGTCGATCCCGAGATCGTCACCCAGGGCGACTACCTCGAGCGGGTGAAGGGAAAACTGGGCAGCGAGCTGAAGCTGGTACGCATGCCGACCGGGGTCTTCATGACGCTGGCATTCGGCGTGGAGATGCTGGGCAAGATGCTCGGCCGCAGTGTTCCGCTCACACGCTA
>JBDTZX010000157.1:0-4829 GCA_040004895.1 Rhodanobacter sp.
CCCATCAAGGTGGTGGTCACCGGCAGGCCGAAGTCTTCGACGAACGCGCGCAATGCCGCCGATGCGCCGGAACCGATCACGCCACCGCCGGCATAGATCAACGGCCGCTGCGCTTTCTCCAGCGCGGCGAAGAAGACCGCACACTCGGCATCGGTCAGGTGCGCCGACTGCACGGTGAGCAGGCGCGCGCGATAGCCGGGAATCGGCAGGCGTCCTTCGCCGCGGAAATTCAGCGCGGCGTTCTGCACATCCTTGGGCACATCCACCACCACCGGTCCGGGCCGGCCGCTGCGCGCGATCTCGAATGCGGTGCGCAGGGTGACTTCGAGCCGTCCCGGGTCGGTGACCAGGAATACATGCTTCGCGCAGGCGCCCATGATGTTGCTGATCGGCGCCTCCTGGAATGCATCGCTGCCGATCGAAGCCCTGGCGACCTGACCACAGATCACCACCAGCGGCACCGAATCGGCCATCGAGTCGCGCACCGGCGTCACCATGTTGGTGGCACCCGGACCGGAGGTGACCACCGCCACGCCGACCTTGCCCGATGCGCGCGCGTAGCCGGCCGCCATGAAGCCCGCGCCCTGTTCGTTCGCCGGCACGATCAGCGGCATCGGCTCGGTGCCGCCGTCGGCCGGATGCTCGGCGTTGTAGCGGAACAGCGCGTCGTACACCGGCAGGATCGCGCCGCCGGAGTAGCCGAACAGCACGCTCACGCCTTCGTCCGCGAGCACCTGCACGATCACTTCGGCACCGGTCATCGGCTGTCCGGCGAGAGGGTGTTGATCGATGGCGATCTCGGCTTTCAGTGGTTGCGCAATCACGAGAAATCCCTCGGTGTGACAGTGAAGTGCTCCCTCCCCTGCGTGCAGGGGAGGGGCCAAAAGCTTCAGCCGACCTTCTTCAACGGCGTTGCCGCCGCCGCGCCATTCGCTGTCGTCGACGGCTGCAGCCACGGCATGCGGGCACGCAGCTTCGCGCCGACCTGTTCGATCGGATGATCGAGATCTGCCTGCTTCAGCCGTTTGTAGTTGGGCAGGCCGGCCTGGTATTCGGCGATCCAGTTGCGCGCGAAGGTGCCGTCCTGGATGTCGGTGAGCACGGCCTTCATGCGCGTCTTGGTGTCGGCATCAACGATGCGCGGACCGCTGACGTAGTCGCCGTACTGCGCGGTTTCGGAAACGAACTCGAGCATGCGGGTGATGCCGCCCTCGTAGAACAGGTCGACGATCAGTTTCAGCTCGTGCAGCACTTCGTAATAGGCGATCTCGGGCTGGTAGCCGGCTTCGACCAGGGTCTCGAAACCCTTCAGCACCAGTTCGCTGGCGCCGCCACACAGCACGGCCTGTTCGCCGAACAGGTCGGTTTCGGTCTCTTCCTTGAAGTCGGTGGCGATCAGCATCGCGCGCGCACCGCCGATGCCGGCGGCATATGACTTGGCCTTGTCCTGCGCATGGCCGGTGGTGTCCTGGTGCACGGCGAACACGCAGGGCACGCCGCGGCCGCGTTCGTACTCGCTGCGCACCAGCGCGCCCGGGCCCTTCGGCGCGACCAGGATCACGTCGATGTCCTTGCGCGGATCGATCTGCTTGAAATGCACGTTGAAACCGTGCGCGAACAGCAGTGCGGCGCCGGGCTTGATGTTCGGTTCGATGGCTTCGGCATAGAGCTTTGGCTGGACCATGTCCGGCGTCAGCACGGCGACCAGGTCGGCGCCGATCACCGCATGCGCCGGTTCGACCACGGCGAAGCCGTCGGCTTCGGCCTTTTTCCAGGTCGGGCCGCCGGGGCGCAGGCCGACCACCACGTCGAGGCCGGAGTCACGCAGGTTCAGCGCATGCGCGCGGCCCTGGCTGCCGTAGCCGAGAACGGCGATGCGGCCGGCGAAAGGTTGGATGTCGGAGGACGAAGCGTTGCTCATGCGGTAACTCCCGGGTTTTTCTGTTGAGGGTTTGTGGACGTCGAGACGGCCGAACGGACGGGTGAAGAAGAGGGGTGCGTGGTGGCGCCATCGGAGGCGGACCCCACCAGCAAGGCATACTTGGCCAGCGCGCCGTGGCTGACTTTCGGTGGCGGCGGCTGCCAGCCAGCGCGGCGTGCGGCGAGGTCGGCGTCGGTGGCGATCTCGCGGCTGGCCGCATCGATCACGATGCGATCGCCATCCTGCAGCAGGCCGATCGGTCCACCGCGCGCGGCCTCCGGTGCGATGTGGCCGACCATGAACCCATGCGTGGCGCCACTGAAACGCCCATCGGTGATCAGGGCCACGTCGTCGCCCAGCCCTCGTCCGATCAGTGCAGCGGTGACGCCGAGCATCTCGCGCATGCCGGGACCGCCGGCCGGGCCTTCGTTGCGGATCACGATGACATCGCCCTTGACCAGGCTGCCGCCCTGTACCGCGGCGAACGCCTGCTCCTCGCTTTCGAACACGCGCGCGGTGCCTTCGAAATGCGTGGCGCCCTTGCCGGCAAGTTTGAGAATGCAGCCTTCCGGCGCGAGATTGCCGTACAGAATCGAGTAGCCGCCGCGCGGCTTCAGCGGCTGCGCCACCGCATGCACCACGTTCTGCTGCGCAGCACGCGGGGCAGCCGCGACTTCCTCGAACAGGCTGCGGCCGGTGACGGTGGGTGCATCTTCCAGCATGCCGGCGCCGATCAGTTCCTGCGCCACGCGGGCACTCCCGCCGGCGCCGAACAGTTCCACCGCGGTGTAGCGACCGCCGGGCAGCAGATCCGCGATCACCGGTGTGTCGGCCGAGGCGGGTTCGAAATCCTCCAGCGTCCATTCGACGCCGGCCTCGCGCGCGATCGCCAGCAGGTGCAGCACGGCATTGGTGGAGCCAGCGGTGGCGGCGACCATGCGCGCGGCGTTGCGCAGCGAGGTGCGCGTCAGCAGTTCGCGCGGCGTGCGGTTGGCGGCGAAGCATTCCATCACCAGTTCGCCGCAACGTTTCGCCGCGGCGGCCTTGGCCGGGTGGGTGGCAGGAATGTCGTTGAAACCCATCGGCGACAGACCCAGCGTCGACAGCACCATCGCCATCGTGTTGGCGGTGAACTGCCCGCCGCAGGCGCCGGCACCGGGGCAGGCATCGCGTTCGACCGAGCTCAGTTCGGCGTCGCTGATCTTGCCCGCGCCATGTGCGCCGACTGCTTCGAATACTTGCTGGATGGTGATCGGATGATCGTCGTGGGTGCCGTGCGCGATGCTGCCGCCGTACAGCGCGACGGCGGGAATGTTCAGCCGCGCCATCGCCATCGCGGCGGCGGGAATGGTCTTGTCGCAGCCGCACAGCACCATCATCGCATCCAGCGAATGGCCGTCGACTGCCAGCTCGATCGAATCAGTGATCACCTCGCGGCTGACCAGCGAAGCGCGCATGCCGGGTGTGCCCATCGCCATGCCGTCGGTGATCGCGATGGTGTTGAACTCCACCGGCGTGCCGCCGGCCGCGCGCACGCCTTCGATGGCGGCCTGGGCCAGCTCGCGCAGGTTGAGGTTGCACGGGCTCACGTTGGACCAGGTGTGCACGACCGCCACCAGTGGTTTGGCGATGGCCGCGTCGTCCAGTCCGGTGGCGCGCATCATCGCGCGCGCCGGCGCACGGTCGGGTCCGGTCTTCATCACGTCACTGCGCATGCGGGTTCCCGTGTTTTGTGAAACGTGTGGTGGTGAAAGAAACACCGTGTCCATGGCGGAAAAAGAATGGACACGTCCGTGTGTCCAACCATGGGAAAACGTGGCCGGTCATCCGCATGCGCGGGCTCCGGCGAAGAACGCTTCGGCGGCATCGGCGTGTTCCTCGACCGCGGCGAGCACCGCATCGCGCACCGCGTCGGTACCGGCATCGCCACCGATGTCGCGGGTATGCGGACCGTTGCGCAACACCTGCTCGACCGCCGCCTCGATCGCGGCGGCTTCCGCCTCGAGTTCGAGCGAATGGCGCAGCAGCATGGCCGCGGACAACATCGCGCCGACGGGATTGGCAATCCCCTGGCCGGCAATGTCGGGCGCCGAGCCGTGGATGGGTTCGTACAGTCCGCGCTTGCCGTCGCCCAGCGACGCGGATGGCAGCAGGCCGAGTGAACCGGCGAGCGCGGCCGCCTCATCGGTGAGGATGTCGCCGAACAGGTTCTCGGTGACTACCACGTCATAGCGCGACGGCTGGGTCAGCAGCAGCATCGCCATCGAATCGACCAGCTGGTGTTCGACCGTGACATCCGGATAGTCGGCGGCGACGCGCTGCACCGTGCTGCGCCACAACCGCGAGGTTTCCAGCACGTTGGCCTTGTCCACCGAGGTGACATGACGCCGACGGCCGCGTGCCAGGTCGAACGCGCGACGGGTCACGCGCTCGATCTCGGCGACGGTGTACCTGCATTCGTCGGTGGCGGCATCGGCAGTGCGCGTCTTCGCACCGAAGTAGGCGCCGCCGGTGAGCTCGCGCACGAACAGCACGTCGATGTTCTTCAGCTTCTCGTTCTTCAGCGGTGACAGCGCGGCCAGCGACGGATGCACCTGCAGCGGACGCAGGTTGGCATACACGCCGAGCGCCGCGCGCAGCGCGAGCAGACCCTGTTCGGGACGAATCTTCGCATCCGGATCGGACCACTTCGGGCCGCCGACGGCGCCGAGCAAGACCGCATCGGCGGCCTTGCATGCTGCGAGCGATCGGGGCGGCAGCGGTTCGCCGGTGGCGTCGATGGCAGCGCCGCCGATCAGTTGCTGCTCGAACGAGAATTCGTGTTCGTAGCGGGCTGCAATGGCTTGCAGGACCGCCACGGCGGCGGCGGTGACTTCCGGGCCGACGCCATCGCCGGGCAGGGTGACAA
>JBDTZX010000230.1:0-4823 GCA_040004895.1 Rhodanobacter sp.
GCCTGGCTGTCGATCAGCACCACGGTCGCCTCGTACGCAGCGGAAGTCCGGTAGCTGGTCTGGAAGGCCGTCCACAGCTTGGACAGCTCGTCCACACTCTGCGGCAGCGGCGTGATCCGCACGCGTTCGACCTGGGTCGCCAGGTCGTTGTCCGGCAGCGCATTGCGGATGTCGTTGCCGTCGAGCACGGCGCGGTCGTGCAGCGTGCTCATCGCCGCGGCGAGCACGCGATGGCTGAGTGCGTCGCTGTCGTTGTCGCCGCGACCCCAGGCAGTGATCACGTAGTGCAGGTTCAGCGCCAGCGCCGGTGACGCAGTCTCGCCCGAACGCACCTGCCCCGGCATGTCGAGGTTGCGCCACGCCGCGTTGGCCACGACCTGGTAGAGGAACAGATTGAGCTGGGCCTTGCTGATGCCCTTGCGCGCGATGTCCGGCGGCTGCAGGGTGACCTCGAGGTCGTTCAATTCGGTATCGAGCACCGGCATCTGCGCCAGCAGCAGATTGCGCAGGGTACGGGTGGTCGCGGCGATCGCCAGGACGTTGCTCATGGCGTCGACCTGCCGCTGCGCTGGCGCAGGTAGTCGTCGAGACTGTTCGACTGTGGGCTCTCACGCCGACGCGGCGGCGCTGTCGTCGCTGCGGCACGCACTTCAAGTCGACCGATGCTGACGTGCACCACCGGTTCGCCGACACTTCCGTGCAGATCAACGGACAAGCCCGCGGATCTTCGCGGATCCGCCGCGCGTGAGGGCGAAATCGATCCATCCGGCGCGCGGAACACCGGCATCACTGGCGCGTCCAATGGCGGCAGCGCACCGGTCGAATGCGGCGCGGGCATGGCGTCGGAATGCCGGTCGGTTAACCCACGCGTCTGTCGTGGCTGCACCGCCGTCGGCGTTGAGGGATCGGGCGGGCGCGGCCCGTTCGGGGACGCTGCAGATCGAACGTCCATGGTGCGCGAAGTCGATACGCTGACTGCCGCTGACTGCGGCATCGGAGTAGCTGCGGTGCGCTTCACATCGATGGGCGACGCGGGTACCGACACCTGCCGCAATGATGCGGGCATCAAGCCTGCATCGTTCCATGCCGACGAGTTTGCGGCCGATACGTCTGGATCCCCGGTGCCATGCGGCGGGCGCGATTCGAGATCCTCCGGTCGCGGCATGAGGTCGGCACGCTGCAGCGATTCGAACCAGGACGGCAGCCGCGGCACCAGCATCGGTTCATTGCCGATGGCCCGGGCTGCCAGCCGGTCGAGGAAATCGCTCATGGCGCGCACAACTCCAGATAGGCCTGCCGGCGGCGCGGACTCAGCGCAAGGATGTCGGCCTCATGCCAGTGGTAGGCATGCGCCAGCGCGTCGACGTCGCGCAGCATGCGCAGGGCCCACGCGTGCAACTCCTGCCACAGGAAGCGCGCGATATCGAACACCGGCTGCCACTGGCGTGCACAGTCCGGGCAGCTGAAAGCCAGTTGCACGTCGGCTTGCGGATCGGCCTGGGCCATCGCCTGGGCGATCTCGGTCTGCAGTTCATCCGGCAATGGAAGAAAATCGCCCGCTCCGCTTTCGTCCTGTGCGGCCAGCACGCAACGTTCGAGCAGCAGACGGCGCGCGGTCGGCGCGTCATCGCAGGTCTCCAGCGCACGCAGGTCGTTGCTGTCGGGCAGGCGAAATCGCACGCGCATGCCGGACGCAGGCGAGACATGTTCGAAAGCGGACGCCACAACCAGCGGGTCCGGCTGCATCAGCAACAGGTCGTCGCAACGGAACATCGCCTCCACTGCGGTGGCGCATTGCGGGCAATTCGCCACACCGTTGATCTCGCTGCCGAACAGGCGCGCACGCAATTGCAGCAGCAGCCCGTCGCGTCGCCCCAGCGGCAGCTCCGCCAATGCTGCAGCGGAACATTCATCGCAGCTGCTGCCGAGCAGCAACAGACTGCACGCCGCGGCGGATTGATCGCCTCCGCGTTCCCAGACCTGCAGCAGTTGTGCGGGCGTGGGCGTATGCACGAGCTCAGCCGACCGGCACGGTGAAACTTGGCTCGGACGGCTCGGGTACGCTGACGTCGCGCTCCCAGCCTTCGTTCTCGAGTTTCAGGTGCTGGATCGCGACTGCGTTGGCATTCGCGTCCAGGTCGGGCATCGCCTGGAACTCCGATACCCAGCAGCGATACAGCTTGTAGGCAAGCGCAAGCTGACCCGCTTCGTTGTAGATCTCCAGGATCAGATCCTTGCGGAAGTCCTTCAGCGAAACCTCGGCGCCGAGGCCCGCGCCGAAATTCCACACCTTGTTCGCCCACTTCTCGAACTCGAGGTCGTGGGTGACCCCGCGCTCGATCGTGATCGCTTCATACTCGGTGCGACCCGGCGACTTGCGCGTGCTGCTGGGATCGCCACCCTCGCGATGCTTGACCACTTCGGTGGTGCGCTTGAGCCCCGACACCTTGCTGACGCCGGCCACATAGCGACCGTCCCATTTCAACCGGAACTTGAAGTTCTTGTAGGGATCGAAGCGCTGCGCATTGACGCTGAATTGAGCCATGACGTATGTCCTCAGGTCTGGATCTGGCCGGCCATCTGCTGCAGCTGGATGACCACGAACTCGGCGGGTTTGAGCGGCGCGAATCCGACCACGATGTTGACGATGCCGAGGTTGATATCGTTTTGCGTGGTGGTTTCGCCGTCGCACTTGACGAAGTAGGCGTCGTTCGGCGTCTTGCCCTGGAACGCTCCCTGACGGAACAGGTTCTGCATGAATGCGCCGATGTTGAGACGGATCTGCGCCCACAGCGGATTGTCGTTCGGCTCGAACACCACCCACTGGGTACCGCGGAACAGGCTCTCCTCGATGTACAGCGCGAGTCGGCGCACCGGCACGTACTTGTAATCGTCGGACAGCAGGTCGGCTCCGCGCAGCGTGCGCGAACCCCAAACCACCGGACCGGCCAGCGGGAAGCTGCGCAGGCAGTTGACGCCGAGTGGATTGAGCATGCCGTTCTCGGCATCGGTCAACGTGGTGGCCAGGCCCTGCACGCCGTTCAGGGCAGCATCGAGTCCGGCCGGGGCCTTCCACACGCCACGTTGCGTATCGGTGCGCGCCATCACTCCGGCGACGATGCCGCAGGGCACGAACGTATCCAGCTGGCCCTGGCGCATCGGATCGGACTCGATCACCCGCGGAAAGTACAGCGCGGCATTGCGCGCGGCATCGCCGTTGAGCCCGAGTGCGGTCAGCGCCGCGCCGTTGGACTGGGTGATGCTGCCGGCACTGCTCCACTCGGCCGGTGCATCGACCAGCAGCATCGCGCGCCGCTCCACACAGAACGCCATCGCAGTCTGGTAGACGAGGACGGAGGTGTTGCCATCGCGCAGATCCGGCGGAATGCACAGAAGGTTGAACAGGTCGGTTTTCTTCAGTGCGTACATGCCGGTCTTGGCATCCGCATCGCCCAGGTACGTGGTGTCGTCGATTGCCACGCTGTCGGCGGCCTGGTCGGCGGTGGCCACACCGGAGGAGGACTGATCCTGATCCCACACGCTCTTGCCGGCGTCCGGATCGGCATGCGCGGCGGGCACGGTGGTGGCCGGCAATGTCAGCGAAGCGGCGATGCGCACCAGCGACGAGCCGGCCTTCAGCACGCGATCGACCCGACGCGGACTTTCCTTCACGCTGAGATTGTTGAAGACCTCCTGCACGCCAGTGTCCATGTTGCGCACGGTGAGATTGAACAGGTCGGCGCTTGCCAGGCCGTAACGCGTGGCAATGTCGGCGGAGACGTTGGCGTCGATGCGCGCGCGCAGCTGGTTGCCCCAGCTGCCGGCCGATGCGGCCTCCAGTGGCAGCCCGGTGATCTTGATCGCGGCCTTCGCCGCAGCTGCGGGTGTGCCGCCGGCCTTGTACAGCCGTACGATCGCTGCCTGCGCGCCACCGTTGAGATAGAAATCACGCACCGCGTAACCCATCGGATAGGCCGGGTCGAGTTTGCCGAAGCTGCGCTCGAAATCGCCGTAGCTGTTGACGATCACCGGGCTTTCCGGATCCGCGTCGATCGGCCCGCAGGCAGCGCGCCCGACGAAGGCGGTGATCGATGTCGCCACCCCGGTGATGGTGCGTACGCCGCTGGCGACTTCTTCGATGTAGACGCCCGGATATGTGAGCGCAGATGGCATGGGCCTTTCCTCCGTCGTTGAAACAGGCGTCGCAATCAGTGCAGCTGCGGCGGTGTCAGATGATTGTTCAATGCGTAGAGAACTTCACCGTCGGGCAACTGGTCGCAGCACAGCACGCCCTCGGCAACCAGCTCGCACAGCGCGTGTTCGATGCGCCGGCTTTCGCTTTCATAGCGCTGCTGCGGCAGCCACCAGTTGACGATGCCGCGCAGTGTGTCCGCTGCCTGTGGATGCTGGTGAAAATAGGCAAGCAGTGTTCGCTCGATCTCGTCCCCGTGTTCGATGACGCGCACCATCTCTCTGCTTTGCGATTTCGTCATGGCACCCTCTGCATGAATGCATGGATACAAGGCAACGTGCGTGCCACGGACGGAGACGTCTTGAATGGCCTGGCATGGCGATTCTTCGAAGGCCAGTCGATATGCTGCGGGTCACACATGACCCGATTCACGGACGCACTGGGATGGATCGCACCCAGGCGTGCATCACGTGTCGCGATGCGCGACACATCAGTCGGAACGGAACTGCTTGCTCTCGATTGCGTGCTTCCTGAGCAGTTTGCCCAGCTGACGGCGCTCGGTGCCCGACAGGCGCGCCGCGGCGCTGACGTTGCCACAGGCCTGATGCATCAGCCGGGTCAGATAATTGTG
>JBDTZX010000325.1:0-4814 GCA_040004895.1 Rhodanobacter sp.
GCCGGAGCAGCGATGTCCTCATCGACGCCATCAGTGCCTGGCCGGCGGCAGCCAGCCGCGCACCGCGTGTTTGACCGCGCCACGCAGGTCCATCAGCCGGCGATGAAAGAAGTGGCTGGTCTCGGGCATGCGCACCAGTTCGGGCGGGTGTTCCAGCGTCGCGATCCAGTCGAATACGGTCTGGGGGTCGACCACTTCGTCGGCCTCGCCCTGCACGACCAGCCAGGGACACTCCGGCAGGGCGATGTCCTCGAGCGGCCAGCGACCGGCTGGCGGCGCGATGCTGATCAGCGCACCGGCGCGCAGACGCACCGCGTTGGCGATGCTGACGTAGCTGCCGAACGAGAAGCCGGCCAGCCACAGCGCGTCGTCCGGGCGCACGCGCCGGACCCAGGCGGCCACGGCGGCAAGGTCGGCGCTTTCGCCGATGCCGCCGTCGTAATTGCCTTCCGAACTGCCCGCTCCACGGAAATTGAAGCGCACGGTGTCGAGCCCGGATTCGCGCAGCGCGCGCTCGACCATCGTCACCACCTTGTTGTGCATGCTGCCACCCTCGGTGGTCAGCGGGTGGCAGATCACCGCCACGCCGCGCCGCGCCGTCTCTGTTTCGGCGACCTCGCTGACCACCTCGAGCTTGCCGACCGGGCCGGTGAGCATGAAACTGGCGGCCAGATCAGGAAAGCTGGCGGGTTCGGCGGGGAGCACGGTGGGATTCATGGGCAGGATGATAGCCGCCGGCCGCGTCCACCGTCCGTGCCGGTCTCACGGATACGCCGGATGAACCACCTGGCGCATGCGCTGCTTGCCGGTGACGACGAGTGGCTGATCCTGGGCAGCGTGATGGGCGACTTCGTCCACGGCCCGGTCGATGCCATCGCGCTGCCGCCGCGGGTGCTCGCCGGCATCCGCCTGCACCGGGTGGTCGACGTATTCACCGATGCCCATCCCGAGGTTCTTGCAGCCAAGGCCAGCCTGCCGCCACCCTACCGGCGTTACGCCGGCATCCTGCTGGACATGTGGTTCGACCACTTACTGGCGCGGGACTTTCCGCGCTGGTGCACGCAGTCGCTTGATTCCTATTCCGACGAGTTGCGGGCCTTGCTGTGGCGACACGATGCATTGCTGCCTGCGGGGCTGCGACGTTTTCGCCACTACATGGAAGCCAACGACCTGCCAGCGGGCTATGCCGGGTTGCCGACACTGGATCGTGCGCTGGCCGGCATCGGGCAACGGCTCAGCCGCGCCAATCCGCTGGATTCGTCGCTGCCGCTGCTGGTGGCGCGTGACGCTGTGTTGCAGCGGCACTTCGAGGCGTTCTTTCCGCAGTTGCAGGATTACGCGAGCGGGTGGGTGGCCCGGCGTGGGGAGTGATTGAAGGTCGATGACGACATTGCGAACTGCTCCTTTCCTGCGAGCAGGAGAGGGCTGGGGCGGGTGGCTTTGGATCTTCCGGTGCACTGGCGCTCCCCATCCCAACCTTCCCCTGGGAGGGGAAGGGGCGAACGAAAACGCCGCCCGGAAGGGCGGCGTTGATTTTGCTTCATTGAAGCAGGGGCTTACTTTGCCTGGCCGACAATCCAGGTAACCGCGGCCTTGACCTGTTCGTCGGTGAGCGCCGGATTGCCGCCCTTGGCTGGCATGAAATTGCCGTCCGGGCCGTGATAACCCTCGGTGGCATGCTTGACCAGGGTGTCGAGGCCTTCGGCGATGCGCGGCCCCCACATGCCCTTGTCGCCCAGCTTCGGCGCACCGGCAATGCCGGCGGTGTGGCAGCTGGTGCACAGGTGATCGTAGATCGCCTTGCCGTCGGTGGTGCCGCCATAGGCGACCTGCGATGCGGCAGCCTTGGTCGCGGCATCGGCGGCAGCCTGCATCGCGGCGCGGCCGGTGTTGCCGGCATACACGGCACCTGCGGGGGCAATGCGCTCGGCGATCTGCGCGGGCTGGTTCGGATTGGTTTCCTGCGGCTCGTGCTCGTAGATCATGAGGGCGGCGAGAATCAGTACCACCGTCAGCACGGCCAGGCCGCCGATCATGAGGGCGAACTGGCGCATGACGCTCTGATCGGATTTGCTTGTCGGACCGCTCACGCACGTACTCCTGTCAGTAGGCAGGCTGCCGACGCCACGGTGGCGGTTCCGGCATGCCTGATTCGCTTGTCTGTCATCTTCCCGCTGCCGCCGTACCGGCAAGGATCACCGCTCGATGCAGACGTGGCATGAAACCTTGGCCGTCAGGCCTTCAGGGCCTTCGGCGGTCAACCAGTCGCATATTATAAACGAAGCGCGCAGCAAGTTTCAGGCTTGCATGCAGCACCACGGCGCACCCCTGCATCCGGCCCGCAGCCTGAAAGCGGCTGTTTGAACGCATCACCCTGCCATCGGTCATGGCCGACCCCTGTCAACCGGCATTGTTCAACTTCGTTCAACTGGCCCTATGCTTTGATCCCGAGAGGAGTCTGTCGGCGGCGCTCCGCCAGGTGCGTCCGACAGATTCCGACACGTCCATCGCGCACACTTGCGCCGTCGTGCATCGGTTGGTCGCACCGTTCAACCCAGGAGTTCTACATGTCGCGTTTTTGGAAGATCGCGTTGATCGTCGTTGTCGTGATCATCGTGGCCGTGGTCGGATTTCGTGTACTGCACAAGCCGGCAGCTCAGGGTTCGGCGCAGGGCGGCAGCCAGGGCAAGGACGGCAAGAACAAGGATGGCACCGACGAGACGCCGCCAGTGCCGGTCACCGTGGTACCGGTGGTGCGGCAGAACGTGCCGGTGTACCTGACCGCTCTGGGCACGGTGCAGGCGTTGAACACGATCACCGTGAATCCGCAGGTCGCCGGCCAGCTGATGACGCTGAATTTCACCGAGGGTCAGCCGGTGAAAAAGGGCGACGTGCTGGCGCAGATCGATCCGCGTACCTATCAGGCCAGCTACGACCAGGCGGTCAGCAAACGCGGACAGGATCAGGCCCTTCTGAGTACCGCGCGCAGCAATTACGAGCGCTCGCAGGATCCGAAATACAGCCAGTACGTGGCGAAGATCGATCTGCTCACCCAGCAGAATACGGTGACCCAGTACCAGGCGGCGGTGGCGGCGGACAACGCGGCGATGCGCGACGCCAAGGTCCAGCTCGACTACACCCAGATCCGTTCGCCGATCGATGGTCTGGCCGGCATCCGCGCGGTGGATCCGGGCAACGTGGTCACCACCAGCACCGCGCTGGTCACGCTGACCCAGCTGCATCCGATCAACGTGATGTTTCCTTTGCCCGAGCAGAATCTCGACATGGTTCGCGCGGCTTCGCAGAATGGTGCCGTGTTGCAGGTCACCGCACTGGACCGCACCGATGCCCATCCGCTGGCCAGCGGCGGCGTGCTCAAGGTGATCGACAACCAGATCGATACCACCACCGGCACGTTCCGCCTGAAGTCGGAATTCCCCAATGCGAAGAACGAACTCTGGCCTGGCCAGTTCGTCAACGTGCAGTTGCTGGTCAACACGGTCAGCGGCGGCCTGGTGATTCCGGCGCAGGCCGTGCAGCGTGGTCCGGACGGTGATTACGTATATCAGGTACAGGCCGACAGCACGGTCAAGATGCAACCGGTGGTTGTCGCCGGCGAAGTCGGCGACAGCCACGTGATGATCGCCAGCGGCGTCAAGGCCGACGACCAGGTGGTCACGGAAGGCCAGTTCCGCCTGAAGCCGGGCAGCAAGGTGAAGGCGCTCAAGCCCGGTGAAGTGCCGGCCGCGCCCAGCGCTGCCGATCTGGACAAGGCCAAGAAGGGTGCCAAACAGGGCGGTGGCCGTCGCAACCGTTGATCACGCGCGGCATCGCCCCGGCGATGCCGCATGCCGACGCCCGTTCACCGGCTCGGCCTGAGACCGCTTCCACACGTCACGGATAGCCATGGGATTTTCGACCCTCTTCATTCGCCGCCCGATCGCCACCTCGCTGTTGATGGTGGCGGTGCTGTTGCTCGGCATCCTGGGCTTCCGCGAGCTGCCGGTATCGGCGCTGCCTGAGATCGAGGCGCCCAGCCTGGTGGTCACCACCCAGTATCCGGGCGCCAGCGCCAATACCATGGCGGTGCTGATCACCACGCCGCTGGAGCGCAACCTCGGACAGATCTCCGGCCTCAGCATGATGAGCTCGGATTCCTCCGCCGGCCTGTCGACGATCGTGCTGCAGTTCGCGATGGACCGCGATGTGGATATCGCCGCGCAGGACGTGCAGGCGGCGATCAATCAGGCCAAGGGTACGCTGCCCGGCAACCTGCCGTATCCGCCGGTGTACAACCGGGTCAACCCGGCCGACGCGCCGATCCTCACGCTGTCGCTGCAGTCGGGCAGCCGTCCGCTGCGCGACGTCAACGATCTGGCCGACTCGATCCTCGCGCAGAAACTGTCGCAGGTGCAGGGCGTGGGGCTGGTCTCGATCGCCGGCAATGTGCGACCCGCGGTGCGCGTGCAGGTGAATCCGGCGCAGCTGTCAAATCTTGGTCTCACGCTCGAGGACGTGCGCAGCGCGCTGTCGGAGGCCAACGTCAACGCGCCCAAGGGCACGCTCAACGGCAAGACGCAGAGCTACAGCATCGGTACCAACGACCAGCTGGCCGATGCGGCGGAATACAAGAGCACCATCATCAGCTACAAGAACAATGCGCCGGTGCGGCTGTCCGACGTGGCCAGCGTGGTCGACGGTGTCGAGAACGACCAGCTTGCGGCGTGGGCCAACGGCAAGCCGGCAGTGCTGCTGGACATCCGCCGCCAGCCCGGCGCCAACATCGTGCAGACGGTGGAGCAGATCCGCCAGGT
>JBDTZX010000130.1:0-16302 GCA_040004895.1 Rhodanobacter sp.
CGTCGTACGTCTGGCACGGCACCGTGCCTTTCACCAGCGATCAGACGCGCCTGACAGTCGCCTTCGATGTGCTGCCCGATGCTTCCACGGAACCCACATGAAATCGTCCGCTCTGGTAACTGGCGGCGCTGGCGTTGATCGCCGCGCCGGCTTTCGTCGCAGCCACAGCCAACTTCAGCCTGACCGCCACCACGAAGTATCTCGTCAGCTGTTTTCCGCCATCAAGGAACGCATCATGCTTGCACGACACGTTCGACAGATCCTGTGCACATTCCTGATCTGCGCGGCCCTCGCCAGCTTCCAGATTTCCGCCCAGGCAGCGCATCCTGCCGTCGATGCCAACGGCACGCTCACGATGCCGTCGTATCCAGTGCCGTACTCGTCATTCGCATCGCCGGAGGCACGCAAGCAGTTCCAGATCATGCTGGAGCAGGGCCGAAACGCACCGGGCATCGCATCACTCGCAGCCAGTCGCGCCTACTACGACAAGATCAACACCGACCGTGCGCAGCGGATGGGGAAACTCTATCCGGTAAAGATCCACGCGCAGACCATCGGCGGCGTGCCGACCGGTGTGGTTGAGCCGGTGCAGGGCATCGCCGCACGGCAGTTGCAGCGTGTGCTGATCAACCTGCACGGCGGCGCGTTCCTGTGGGGCGCGCACAGCGGCGGTCTGGTCGAGGCGATTCCACTGGCGAGCCTGGGCCGGATCAAGGTCGTCACGGTCGACTACCGACAGGGGCCGGAGCATGTCTTCCCCGCTGCCAGCGAAGATGTCGAGGCGGTGTATCGCGCCCTGCTGAAAAAATATCCCGCGAAGAACATCGGCATCTACGGCTGCTCCGCCGGTGGGGTGCTCACCGCTGAAGCGACCGCACGCATCATCGCGCGAAAATTGCCGACACCCGGCGCGATCGGCACGTTCTGCGGCTCGATCACCCCGATGGAAGGCGATTCGACCTTCGTCTCCGGTGTGCTCAGCGGCGACCCACCGCCCGGCAGGCCGCTGCAGCTGACCGACCTGCCCTACTTCCGGGGAGCGCGGGCGACCGACCCGATGGTGTTCCCGGCGCAATCGCCCGCGCTGCTGACGAAATTCCCGCCGACCCTGTTGATCACCGGTACCCGCGACTTCACCCTGAGCGCCGAGGTACACAGCCAGGCCCTGCTCAGCGCCGCCGGGGTCGATGTGGAGCTGCACGTGTGGGATGGCATGTGGCACTCGTTTTTTTCCGATCCGGAGATGCCCGAATCGCGCCAGGCCTATGCCGTGATGGTCGATTTCTTCGATCGCAGGCTGGGTCGCTGAACCCGGCAGCCACGCTCTCGCCGCGACGAAATAGCGGCCAAAGCCGTTCACAGCCTTTGCCGGGCGGCTTGACGACGGGTATTCTTTGGTCTGTCCATCTCCCTACGGCGCGCCATGAGCCTTCAGACCGTTCTGGTCATCGATGACGAACGCGACATCCGCGAACTGCTGACCATCACGCTGGGGCGGATGGATCTGCAGGTCGACGCCGTCGGTACTGTCTCCGATGCGCGTCGCGCGCTTTCCGAGCGGACCTACGACCTCTGCTTCACCGACATGCGCCTGCCCGACGGCAACGGTCAGGAAATCATCGAGCTGATTGCCGAGACCAGCCCCGACACACCGGTGGCGATGATCACCGCCTACGGCAACGTCGACGCCGCGGTGAATGCATTGAAGGCGGGCGCGTTCGACTTTGTCTCCAAGCCGGTCGACATCCAGATGCTGCGCGGACTGGTGCGCACGGCGTTGCGGCTGGCCGACGAGAAGCGCAATGGCGGCGCGGCGGCGAAAGCCAGCGGCTCCAGCGACCGGCTGATCGGCGACTCCAGCGCGATGCAACAGGTGCGAGCGACCATCGGCAAGCTGGCGCGCAACCAGGCGCCGGTGTACATCGCCGGCGAATCCGGCGTTGGCAAGGAACTGGTCGCGCGGCTGATCCACGAGCAGGGCCCGCGTGCCGGTGGCCCGTTCATGCCGGTCAACTGCGGCGCGATTCCCTCCGAACTGATGGAGAGCGAATTCTTCGGCCATCGCAAGGGCAGCTTCACCGGTGCCGGTGCCGACAAGGAAGGCCTGTTCCAGGCCGCCCAGGGCGGCACGCTGTTCCTGGATGAAGTGGCCGAGCTGCCGCTGCACATGCAGGTGAAGCTGCTGCGCGCGATCCAGGAAAAAGCGGTGCGCCCGATCGGCGGTCGCGACGAGATCCCGGTCGACGTGCGCATCCTGTCCGCCACCCACAAGAATCTCGGCCACCTGGTCGAACAGGGCCAGTTCCGCCAGGATCTGTTCTACCGCATCAACGTGATCGAACTGCGCGTACCGCCGCTGCGCGAACGTCGCGGCGACGTGCCGCAACTGTCCGCCTTCATCCTCAAGGCATTGTCCGGCAAGAGCGGCGAGGCGGTCGGCAAGCTGTCTGCGACTGCACAGCAGGCGCTCGATGCCTATGAGTTTCCCGGCAACGTGCGCGAACTGGAAAACATCCTGGAACGGGCGATGGCGATGAGCGACGGCGAGATCATCGACGCCACCGACCTGATGCTGCCGCAACGCAGCTCCCGACCCGCCGCCGAGGCGATGCCAGCCGCGGGCCAGCCGCAGGAACCGGCCGCACCGCCTGAAGCGGGCAACAACGGTGACGGCGGCCTCGACGACTACATCAGCAACCTCGAACGCACTGCCATCGTCAAGGCACTCGAGGAGTCCCGCTACAACAAGACCGCCGCTGCGCGAAAGCTCGGCATCACCTTCCGCGCGCTGCGCTACAAGCTGAAGAAACTCGGCATCGATTGACGAGAGGCGGCTCAGGGCTCGCGCCGGCGCAGCTTACCCGATCACTCGCGGCCTCCATTCGCCACGAGCGCCTTGCGCAGGGTGCGCAGCAGTACCAAGGTGGTGACCGGCTTGTCGATCGTGTACAGGTGCTGCAGCGGTGGCAGCTCGTGCAAGTCGGGTGGCGAACCGGGCCGGGCCAGCAGGATCACTGCGCCGGTATAGCCCTGTTCGATCAGTGCAGTCAGTGTGCGCACGCCGGTGAACAGGTTCATGTCCGCGTCGACCACGACCAGGTCGGGCAGCCCGCAGGCTTCGATCCACTGCAGGGCGGCGGTACCGCTCTGGCTGGCATGCGCCTGGTAGCCATAGCCATCGAGCATGTCGGTGAGCAGGGAAAGCTGACCTGCTTCCTCGACGACGACCAAGACTCGTTCGGCGGCGCCATCGAGGCTGTCGCTGTCATCCAGCTGCTCGCCGTCGGCAAGCAGTTCTTCCAGCGGAATGTACAGATCGAAACGGGTGCCGCGACCCGGCGCGCTGTCAACGCGCATCACCCCGCCGTGCGTGCCGATGATCCGCTTGCATGACAGCAGGCCCAGGCCGGTGCCGGTTTCCTTGGTGGTGAAGAACGGCTCGAACAACCGCTCCAGCACATCTGGCTGCATGCCGGGTCCGTTGTCGATCACGCTCATGCGCAGGTAGCGGCCCGTTCGGGGCTGCTCTTCGGACATGAAGAAATCCGCCGGCAGCTGCGTCTGGCTGGTTTCGATGCGCAGGTTGCCGCCATCCGGCATCGCCTGGATCGCGTTGAGGCACAGGTTGAGCAGGCACTGCTGCAGTTCGGTGTGATTGCCTTCGAACGACAGCTCCGGGTCGTCGATCACCAGTTCCATCGCCACCGAACGCGGCACGCTGCCCTGCATCAGCAGATCGAACGCACTGAGCAATGCCCCGAGCCGCACCTGCTCCGCACGTCGCGCTCCACGCGCGAACGACAGCATCGACTGCACCATCTCGAGGCCGCGCTTGCCGCAATCGCGCACCAGCTTGCCCAGTCGCGCCAGGCGCGGGTCGTCCTGATAGTCCTGCAGACTGTCGCCAGCCAGCAGCAATGGCTGCAGCAGGTTGCGCAGATCGTGGCTGAGGCCTCCGGCGAGCATCGCCAGACTCTCGAAGCGCTGCGCGCGGATCAGTTCGGCCTCGGTGCGTCGACTGGCGCGGCGCGCATCGGCCTCGCTCAACGCGCGCCGGACAGCGCTGGCCAGCCGCACCATGTTCTGCTTGAGAATGTAATCGGTGGCGCCGTTGCGCAATGCCTCGACCGCGGCTTCTTCGCCCAGCGTGGCCGAGATGAAGATGAAGGGAAGGTCCTCGTCCCGCTGCCGCAGCAGTTCAAGCGCTCGCTGTCCGGAGAATCCCGGCAGGCTCAGATCGGACAGCACGATATGCGGCATGAACTCCTGCAGCGCAGCGACATAGCGCGGTTCGTCGTCGACCAGCCGCACCTCGTAGCCGATGGCGTCACCATCGAGCTCGGCCAGCACGAGTTCCGCGTCGAGCGCGCTGTCCTCGACCTGCAGCACGCGTATGGTTGGCAATGGCCGGAACTGCCGGTTTGGCATGCTGGTATCCACGACTCTCGAATGTGTTGCGACGTGTTCACGCCTTCCACGAACCGCCATGGCGATTCGCGCCCCTGATCGGCGATTCTACTCGGGCGCCTGGTTCAGCACCGCCCAGAACTGGCCCAATGTGCGTACCGCCTCGAAAAACTGATCCACGTCGACCGGCTTGATCACATAGGCATTGGCGCCCAGATCCCAGCTGCGCGCCAGGTCGCTCTCCTCGCGCGACGAGGAAAGGATCACCACCGGTATCCGGCGGAACTTCTCTTCGGCGCGCATGTGGGTCAGCACGTCCAGCCCGTTCATCCGCGGCATCTTGATGTCCAGCAGCACCACCGCCGGATCACCCGACTCGCGCCCGGCCCATTCGCCGCGCGCATGCAGATAGTCCAGGCATTCCACGCCATCCTCGACGTGAATTACCGGATTGGCCAGGTGCGCCTCCTGCAGCGCATCCATCGCCATCTCTGCATCGGCCATGCTGTCTTCCACCAGCAGAATGGTTCGCAATTCACGCTTGTTCATGCTCGAATCTCAGGTAGGTGTGCCGGCCAGGTCAGTGGCAGGAAGCGAGAAATAAAAGCGGGCGCCCTGGCCCGGTTCCGCATTGGCCCAGACGCGTCCGCCATGACGGGCGATGATCCGCCGCACGTTCGCCAAGCCGATGCCGTTACCGGGAAATTCCGAAGCGCGGTGCAGCCGCTGGAACACCCCGAACAACTTGTCCGCAAATTGCATGTCGAAGCCGGCGCCGTTGTCGGCCACGGTGAATTCATAGTCGCCATGCCGCCCCTGCTGCACGCTGACCTCGATGCGCGCCGCGGCATTTTGACCGGTGTACTTGACCGCATTGCTGATCAGGTTCTGCCATACCGTGCGCAGCATGTTCTCGTCGCCGATCACCATCGGCAAGGGCGCAACAGTCCACACGATATGCCGCTCCGGAACCGTCGCTTCGGACAGCGCACGCGCTTCGTCGACCAGCGACTGCATGTCCACCGCCTGCAGCCGCAACGCACCACGGCCGAGTCGCGAAAACACCAGCAGGTCGTCGATCAGCAAGGCCATGCGCTGTGCGGAGCTGGCCATCACCTCGATATAGTGTTTGGCCTTGTCGTCGGCGAGATTACCCAGATGGGTCTCCAGCTTTCGCGCGAAGCCGGAAATATGCCGCAGCGGTGCGCGCAGATCATGCGATACCGAGTAGCTGAACGCCTCGAGCTCGCGATTGACATCGGAAATCTGCTCGACCTTGCCCTCGAGCTGGCGATTGAGATCATTCACTTTCTGCTCGGCCATCGCACGCACGGTGACGTCGCTCACCGTGAGCAGTAACGCCGGAGTGTCGCTGTTCTGTTGACGCAGGCGGCGTGCGTTGATCACCACGTGTCGGTCGGCGCCATCGGCGGTGCGCTGGATCGTGTCGTAGTCCCACAGTTCGCGATCGCGCAGCAGCACGTCCTTCAAGCGCTGCAGCAACACGCTGTCGCTCCAGGCGCCATTGCCGATCGTCGCCAGCGGAACCGAACTCTGCGCGTCCAGTCCGTACAGTTCGCTGAAAGCGGCATTCACCACCAGGTTTTTGAGGTCGGCGTCGAACAGCGCGATCGGTTCACGCACAGCCTGCAGAATCAGCTGCGAACGATGCACCGCGTGACTTTCGCGCGACTCCGCGACACGGCGACGACCGATCTGGCGTTCCGACATGATCATGATGATGGTCAGCAGGACGAGCTGTGCCAGCGCCGTGAGGGTCAACACGAGACGACCGTTGAAATCCTGGCGTCGCGCCACCGACTGCCGCCGCTGCAGCAGCACGTCTTCGTTCCTGACGATGCTGGCAAACGGTGCGTCCAGCATGAACAGGTCGCCGGCATCGCGCAGCGACTGTCGCGCACCGGCCGGATTCCCCTGCTGCAAGCGGGCCAGCGCCTGATCCATCAGCACGATCCGGCCATTGATGCGACTTTCGACCGAACCGATCAGAAGTTGCTGGTCCGGATTGTCGCGCGTCATTTCACGCAGCTCCTGCAACAACGCCGGTGCCTGTCTGGCTGCACGCTGCGCGCGCTGCTGGGTCAGTTCGTTGCCGTCCCCTGCCAGCAGGCGATAGCTGGCCGATTCGCTGTCACGGACCAGATAGGCAATCCGGTACGTCAGCGCTTTCACGGCTGTCGAATGGGTGACCCACGTCCCGGCCTGCTGTGTGTCGCGCGAGTTGCCGAGCGTGACGAAATACGGAAACAGCACGATGGCCAGAACAGCCAGCAGCAATCCGGCGGTGCGCCAGCGAAAAACGCCATCGACTTTCATGTGCTGTGAGGCATTGGCCGGTCCGCCGTGAGAAATTCACCCGGGCATTCTGGCATGTTTTATGTAGCCGTCCAGCTGCGAAAAGACACCGTTCGGGGCCGCAAAACCTGTGCGGAAGCTCGTCGCCGACAAGCTGTCGAGGCAGACGGACCGACAGCAATAGTCGCTGCCAGCCACTCAACCACCGTAGCGGCTCATCCCTGCCGGCCGGCTGCGGGTGTCGGCACCCCACTGCCTGTCCGGTGCAGCCTGCATCTCGAAATGCAGAGTGCCACCGGCGACGATTTCGGCGTGATGCAGGAACACCCGCGACAACGGCTTGCCGTTGAGGGTCACCGCACTGACGTAGGGATGGGCATCGTCCAGCGGTGATGCGCTGACCGTGAAGTCGTGGCCGTTGCCCAGGTGGATCGTGGCGCGCGCCACGAACGGACGTCCGATCGCATATTCGTCACTGGCCGGCGTCACCGGATAGAAGCCCAGCGCGCTGAACACGTACCAGGCGGACATCTGGCCGAGATCGTCGTTTCCGGCAAGGCCATCCGGCCTCGGCGCGTACTGGCTGTCAATGATCTGCTTCAACCGCTGCTGGGTTTTCCAGGGGGCCCCGGCATAGTCGTACAGATAGGCGATGTGATGGCTCGGCTCGTTGCCATGGGCGTACCAGCCGATCAGCCCGGTGATGTCCTCGACATTCTTGAAGTGCGACGGATCGACCCTGGCATCGAACAACTGGTCGAGCTTGGCGACGAATTTCGCATCGCCACCCATCGCGGTGATCAAGCCGGCCACATCCTGCGGCACGTACCACGAGTACTGCCACGCATTGCCCTCGGTGTAGTCGCTGCCGTAACCGGCGAACTCGGGATCGAACGGTTCGCGGAAGCTGCCATCACTTTTGCGTGCGCGCATGAAACCGGTCTGCGGATCCCACGCGTTGCGCCAGTTGGCAGCGCGCTTTTCGAAGCTGGCGGCGATGGCGGTCTTGCCCATCGCTTTCGCCATCTGCGCCAGCGACCAGTCGTCGTAGGCATATTCGAGCGTCTTCGAGGCAGCTTCGGGCTCCTTGTCGATCGGCACGTAACCGAGCTTCATGTAATCGCCCAGGTCGCCGTACGGTGCATACGTGGCGCTGGCCACCATCGCCTTCATCGCCGCATTCACGTCGAAGCCGCGCACGCCCTTGATATACGCATCGGCAATCACCGGCACCGCGTGGTAGCCGATCATGCACCACGTCTCCAGCCCCTGATATGCCCACACCGGAAGGATGCCGAACGGACTGGCCTGCTGCGCGGCGATCAGCGACTGGATGAAGTCGGTGCTGCGATGCGGATTCAGCAACGCCATCAGCGGCTGCTGCGCGCGGTAGACATCCCACAACGACCAGGTGGAATAGAACTCGAAACCCTTTGCGCGATGCACGGCATGATCGGGGCCGCGATAATCGCCGTTGACGTCCATGCTCAGCGTCGGCGACAGCATCGCGTGATAGAGCGATGTGTAGAAACTGGTCCGCGTGGCCGGTGGCGCATCCACGTCGATCACGCCCAGAGCCTTGTTCCAGACCGCGGTGGCGGCGGCGCGGCGGGCGTCGAAATCCCAGCCCTGGCCATCCTGGTCGAGATTCGCGCTGGCGTTCGCCTCGCTCACCGTCGAGATCGCCACCTTCACTTCCAGCGGCTGCTTCAGTGCGCCGAAGTCGAACACGCCGACCAGCGCACGACCGTTCTGCGCGTCATTGTCCTGCGCTTGCTCGCCGGGCCCCTTGAATCCCTTGTAGAGCTGGTCAGTCTCGCGGTTGTACAGCTCGCGCGAGGTCATCGGCTGATTGAAGCGCATTGCGAAACACAATTCGCGGCCCGGTGCCCAGCCGCGCGTGGTGCGGCAGCCAGTGACCGTGCCGTCCGGATGCACGCGCAGACTCGACCACAGCACCTTGCCGGCGTAGTCGTAAATGCTCGGCCGCAGGTCCAGCAACACGTGCGCCGGCTTGTCGGCAGGGAAGGCGTAGCGGTGCCAGCCGATGCGCCGACCGGCAGTGAGCTCGGCGCGGATGCCGTAGTCGGCCAGCGTCACCGCGTAGTAGCCGGGCTGCTCCACTTCGCTGTCGTGAGAAAACCGCGAGCGGTAGCCGCTGCCCGGCTTTGCGACATCGCCCGGCTCGAGTTTCACCTCGCCGGCGATCGGCATCACCAGCACGTCGCCGAGGTCGGAATGGCCCGAACCGGAAAAATGCGTGTGCGAAAAACCCATGATGCTGGAGTCACCGTACTGGTAACCCGCCGCCCATTTGTAGGCGTGCTTGAAGTCTGGCATCGCGGTATCCGGCGACAGCTGGATCATCCCGAACGGCAGCGTGGCGCCTGGAAACGTATGCCCGTCGCCGCCGGTACCGATACGCGGATCCACCGCCGACGCCGGATCGCCGTGTCGACCGGTCGCCACGGAAGCCTGCGGCAGTGCAGCGCAGATCATCATGGCGAGGGAGAGCGCAGATCGGAGCAGGACGGAATGCATGGCGCGCCTCGATTGGATCGTTCCAAACTTTACACGCTACCATCGGGCCGCCGACCGTGCATGTTGCATTGCGTGATCGGCCAGCCCGTGCGATCGGTTACATTTAGATCGGTCCAAATCAATCGTGACGGCATGCCCCAGCACACTCTGATCCGCCGCAAGATCACCCTCAACGACATTGCCGCCAGCTGCGGCGTGTCGCGTGCGACGGTATCGCTGGTTCTGCGAGGCAGTCCGCTGGTGAACAAGCACACCCGCGCGCGCATCGAGGAGGACCTGCGCCAGCAGGGCTATGTCTATAACCGTGCAGCCGCCAACCTGCGCCGGCGCACCTCGTCCAGCATCGCGCTGGTGCTGAACGACCTGGGCAATCCGTTTTTCGCCGAATTCGCGGCCGGGGTCGACGAGGCCCTTGGCCAGGCCGAGTTCGTCACGTTGCTCGGCAGCACCGGCGAATCGAGCGCACGCCAGCAGACCGTATTGGGTTCGCTGGTCGAACACGGCCCCGGCGGCATCATCCTGTCGCCGGCCGAGGGCAGTGACGCGGAAGAGGTGCTCTCGGCTATCGGTCCGCAGATGCCGCTGCTGCTGTTCAATCGCGAACCCGGCGGCCCGCGGCCTGCCTCGTCACACTGGGACCTGCTGGCACTGGACAACCAGAACGGCGGCCGCCTCGCCACCGAACACCTGATCGCGCTGGGGCATCGAGGCATCGCGTTCTTCGGCGGTCACGCGGATTCCAGTTCCTGTCGTCAGCGCCGGGCCGGCTATGTCGAAGCGATGCAGGCGGCAGGGCTGGATATCCCGGCCGATCTCCAGATCGAATGCATGCCGACGCGCACTGAAGCCGCGCATCGCTGCGAGGCGCTGTTCGCTGGCGCTCATCGCCCCACGGCGGCGGTCTGCTACAACGATGCGGTGGCGCTGGGCCTGATGCTTGGCCTGCGCCAGCATGGAAGGCAACCGGGCCGGGACTTCGCCCTGACCGGCTTCGACGACATCGCCGAAGCGGCGCTGTCGCTGCCGTCGCTGACCACTCTTTGCACCGATCCGCGCGCTCGCGGCCGTCAGGCCGCCGGCATGATCCTGCACCGCCTGGCCGATCCGCTCGCGCCTGCCACGCATACTGTCGCACCGGTACAACTGGTCGTACGTGCCAGCAGCTGTCCGCCACCTTTCAACTGACCCTTACCCGCCGAAGGATTTCGCATGGCCTTTTCCTCTGCTCCACCGCCTGTTTCGGGCACAGCTCCCGCCAGTGGCGAACGCTATACCGACTACCCGATGGCGATGGGCGTGCTCACCACGATCTTTTTCATGTGGGGCTTTCTCACCTGTCTGAACGACATCCTGATTCCGCATCTGAAATCGATTTTCCAGTTGAGCTATGCCCAGGTGATGCTGGTTCAGTTCACCTTTTTTGGCGCGTATTTCCTGATGGCACTCCCCGCCGGCCGGGTGGTTGCAGCGTTGGGATACAAGAAGGGTATCGTCGCCGGACTGGCGATCGCCGGAATTGGCGCGCTCGGTTTCTGGCCTGCCGCAAGCTTGCACCTGTATCCGGCGTTTCTCGGCGCGTTGTTCGTGCTTGCGACCGGCATTACGGTATTGCAGGTGGCCGCCAATCCCTACGTCGCGCTGCTCGGCCCGGAACGGACCAGTTCCAGTCGGCTGACTCTGGCGCAGGCCTTGAACTCGTTCGGCACATTTCTCGCCCCGTTGTTTGGTGGACTGCTGATCCTCTCGAACGTGGTGAAGACCCCCGACCAGCTGGCCAAGCTTGCGCCGACTGACGCGCTGATCTACCAGACACAGCAAGCGCATGCCGTACAAGGTCCATACATCGGTCTGGCCGTGGTGCTGTTCCTGCTGGCAGTCTTCGTGTGGCTGTTCCGCTTGCCAGCATTGAACGAAGCCACCGACAAGGGCGACCATGCCAAGCACAGCTTCGCCGAAGTGCTGCGCCATCCGCACGTACTGTTCGGCGTCCTCGGCATTTTCTTCTATGTCGGTGCCGAGGTATCGATCGGCAGCTTCATGGTCAACTACCTGTCGATGCCCGACATCGGCAACCTGACCGAGCAGCAGGCTGCGCGCTACGTGTCGTATTACTGGCTGGGCGCGATGATCGGACGTTTCATCGGCTCGGCGCTGATGGCCCGAATTTCGCCACGCAAACTGCTGGCCACTTTTGCCGCGATCAACACCTTGCTCGTGCTCACCACCATGCTCAGCACCGGCAACGTGGCGATGTACAGCATCATCGCGATCGGCTTGTTCAATTCGATCATGTTCCCGACCATCTTCGCGCTGGGCATCGAGCGGCTGGGGCCGATGACCAGCAAGGCATCGAGCCTGCTGATCATGGCGATCGTGGGTGGCGCGCTGATTCCCTACGTGCAGGGTGTGTTTGCCGACCACATCGGCTTGCAGCACGCTTTCTTCCTGCCGCTGCTGTGCTACGCGTACATCGTGTTCTACGGCCTCAGCGGTTCGAAAATCCGCACGGCGTAACAGGTTCAATCGAGCGAAACCGCCCCCGGCGGTTCGCTTTTTTCATTCCGGGAAAACAACATGACGATGCGACCCGTCCTGTGCTTCGGCGAGGCACTGATCGACTTCCATGCCGACGGCAACGACGGCCGCGGCTTTGCGCAAGGCTTTACCCCGTTCGCCGGTGGCGCGCCCGCCAACGTGGCAGTGGCCACGGCGCTGCTGGGTGGCAGCGCGCGGTTCGCCGGCATGCTGGCACAGGATCGTTTCGGCGACTTCCTGCTGGACAGCCTGCAGCGCGCCAACGTCGGCACCGATGATGTGGTGCGCACCGACCAGGCGAACACTGCGCTGGCTTTCGTCAGCCTGGATGCACACGGCGAGCGCAGCTTCAGTTTCTATCGCGAGCGCACCGCCGACCTGCTGTTCCGACCCGCGCATTTTCGTGCGGAGGCGTTCCGCGACATTGCGGTGTTCCACGTCTGCTCAAACAGCATGACCGACACCACGCTTGCAGCCACCACCCGCGAAGGCATGCAGCGCGCACATGGCGCCGGTGCGCTGGTCAGCTTCGACATCAACCTGCGCCCGGCGCTGTGGCCGGCGGATGTCGACGCGCGTCCGCTGCTGTGGCCGGCGATCCATTTTGCCGACGTGGTCAAGATGTCAGCCGAGGAATTCGCCTGGCTGGCGATCGATGGCGAGCAGGCTGCGCTCGATCGCTGCTGGCTTGGACGCACGCGACTGGTGATCGTCACCGATGCCGCGAAGCCGTTGCGCTGGTTTCATCCCGATGCCGAGGGCGAGCTGCCCTGCTATGCGGTGGATGCGGTCGACACCACGGCGGCCGGCGATGCCTTCGTCGGCGGTCTGCTGTGCCGACTGGCCGAGCTCGATGCTGCATCCGATCCACTCGATCGGCTGGTGACCGAGCTGCCGCGACTGCACGCGATCCTGCGCTTCGCCGCCGCATGCGGTGCACTTACCGTGACCCGCAAGGGTTCGTTCAGCGCATTGCCGCACGAGCAGGAAGTGCTCGACTTCATGGAGCTCAACGCATGAGCAAGCTACCGACCGCACCCGATTTCCGCTCCGCCGAATTCCTGCGCGGACACATCGCGCAGACCATGGCGTTCTACCATCCACACGCGATCGATCCGGCCGGCGGCTTCTTCCAGTACTTCAAGGACGACGGCACGATCTATGACCGCAGTCACCGACACCTGGTCAGCAGCACGCGCTTCGTCTTCAACTACGCGATGGCATCGATCGAGTTCGGCGACAACGTGTCTCTTCGCGCGGACTATGTCGACGCCGCGCGACACGGCCTGCGCTACCTGCGCGAGGTCCATCGGAATGCGGATACCGGCGGCTACCACTGGACCATCCGCGACGGCAAACCAGAGGACCGTACCAACCATGCGTATGGCGTCGCCTTCGTTCTGCTCGCCTATTCCACTGCGCTGAAAGCCGGCATCAAGGAAGCGGCGGCGTGGATGGACGAAACCTGGCAATTGCTCGAGCAACGTTTCTGGGATGCCGGGGCCGGGCTGTACCGTGACGAAGCCGATGCCGACTGGCACTTCAGCGACTACCGCGGGCAGAACGCGAACATGCACATGTGCGAGGCGATGCTCGCCGCGTATCAGGCCAGCGACGATCCGCGCTATCTCGAACGCGCCTGCACACTGGCCGACCACATGACCCGTCGGCAGGCGGCGCATTCGGATGGCTTGGTGTGGGAGCACTACGATCGTCACTGGAAGATCGACCTCGACTATCACCGCGACAACCCGAAGGACTTGTTCCGGCCGTGGGGTTTCCAGCCCGGCCACCAGACCGAGTGGGCCAAGCTGCTGTTGATCATGGAACCGCTGCTGCTGGAGCGCGGCCGCGAGGAAAACTGGCTGCTGCCGACCGCCAGACACCTGTTCGACACCGCGCTAGCGCGCGCCTGGGACAACGAATTCGGCGGCATCTGCTACGGCTTCGCGCTGGACGGCAGCGTGTGCGACGGCGACAAGTACTTCTGGGTGCAGGCCGAATCGCTGGCCGCCTGCGCGTTGCTGCATGCGCGCACCGGACTGGCCGTGTATGACGATTGGTACGGGAAACTGTGGGCCTATGCGTGGGAGCATTTCGTCGACCACCGTTACGGCGCCTGGTATCGCATCCTGACGCGAGACAACCGCAAGATCGACGACGAGAAAAGCCCTGCCGGCAAGACCGACTATCACACGATGGGGGCCTGTCACGAAGTGCTTGCCCTGATCGCCAGCGGGGGCACGCCGTAGGTTCCCCACCCTTCCATCCCACTCCAGCCGAATCCCCATGAAGAATGCTGCATTTCCCGTCGCCATTGGCCTGGCCCTGCTGATGGCGGCAACGTCCAGCCCGGCCGCCAGCACGCCGTCGCGCTTCGATCCACGCCAGACCTTCGCTCCCTACGCGTATCCCCAATCGTCGAACGCGTACCGATCGGCCAGCGGCAAACCCGGTCCGCTGTTCTGGCAGAACCGCGCCGATTACCGGATCAAGGCCACGCTCGATCCGACTAGCCGCAAGCTCAGCGGCAGCGAAGTGATCACCTATACCAACCACAGCCCGGACACGCTCGACGTGTTGTGGCTGCAGGTGGAGCAGAACCGCTATCTCAGGGACGCGCGCGGCGCGTTCACCGGCGGATTCCCGGCGGAGTTCACCGACGGCGAGCACATCGCCTCGGTCGAGGTGGAGGACGCACAGGGCCACCTGCAGCCGGCGAAATGGGTCATTTCCGATACCCGCATGCAGATCCGCCTGCCCGAGGCGTTGAAGGGTAGCGGCGCCAGCCTGCGCGTGCATATCGCCTGGAGCTTCACCGTCCCGGGCGAGTTCGGCGGACGCATGGACGTCAATGCCAGCAAGAACGGTGAAATCTTCGAAATGGCACAGTGGTATCCGCGGCTGTGCGTGTACGACGACTTGCGCGGATGGGACACCGATCCCTATCTCAACAGCGAGTTCTACCTCGAATACGGCAACTTCGATTACGCGATCACCGTACCTTGGGACATGATCGTGGCCGGCTCCGGCGAGCTGCTGAATCCGCACGACGTGCTGACGACGACCGAACAGCAGCGGCTGGAGCAGGCACGGCACAGCGACAAGACCGTGATGATCCGTACTGCCGACGAAGTCACCCAGCCGTCCAGCCGTCCAAAACAGAGCGGCACGCTGACCTGGCGCTTCCGCATGCAGAACAGCCGCGACGTGGCGTTCGGCGCATCCAAGGCATTCATCTGGGATGCGGCGCGGATGAATCTGCCCGAGGGCAAGACCGCGCTGGCAATGTCGGTCTACCCGGTTGAAAGCGCCGGTGACGGCGCATGGGGCCGCGCCACTGAATACCTCAAGTCGTCGACCGAATACTTCTCGAAGAAGTGGTTCCCGTATCCGTGGCCGGTGGCGATCAATGAAGCCGGAACCGCCGGCGGCATGGAATACCCCGGCATCACCTTCGATCACAAGCTCGCCACCGGCAAGGTGCTGCACCTGATCGTCGCGCACGAGATCGGCCACAGCTGGTTCCCGATGATCGTTGGCTCGAACGAGCGGCGCGATGCGTGGATGGACGAAGGCTTCAACACCTTCATCGATGTCTACGAAGCGGATAACTTCAACCATGGCGAGTACGCGCCCAAGCGCGACAGCGAATATGCGCCGCACGGCGGCATTCCCGCCGACGAGATGGCCAAGGTGATGGCCGACCAGGACGCGACACCGCTGCTGATCGGTGCCGACATGGTGCCGGAGACATACCGCCACCCGATCACCTACTTCAAGGGCGCATTCGGCATGGTGCTGCTGCGCGAGCAGATCATCGGGCCTGAACGCTTCGACGACGCTTTCCGCAAATACATCGCCACCTGGGCGTATCACCATCCGAGTCCATCCGATTTCTTCCGCTTCATGGAAAGCGAAACGGGCGAGGATCTCGGCTGGTTCTGGCGTGGCTGGTATGAGCACAACTGGCAGCTCGATCTCGCCGTGCAGAAGGTCGCGCCGATCGGCGGCGACTGGAATCACGGCGCTGCCGTCACCGTCGCCAACCTTGATCAGCTGGTGATGCCGTCCACGCTCGAAGTGGTCTACGACGACGGCAGCAAACAGGACGTGCGCGTGCCGGTGGAAACCTGGCAGCAGCACCGCAGTTACGTGGTAAATGTGGCTGGCACGCGCAAGGTGGTTTCTGCGACGATCGATCCGCTGCATGCACTGCCGGATGCACATCGCGAGAACAACAGCCTGCTGCTGAAGTGACGACGACTTACCCGACGCTTTCCTCGAGAGGGGAAAGCGCCGGATGAGCAGCTCTAGAGCCTCGGCAGGCTCTGCTTCACCTTCGCGATCCCTTCCCACGGATCGGACTTCAGTTCCTTGGCGCGCTTCAGCGCTTTCTTCAGGTCGAAGGCTGCGCCGCTCCTGATGCGGCCCAGTTCGTCCCAGTGCAACGGCATCGCCACCGGCGCGCCGGCACGTGCGCGCAACGACCAGCTGCACACG
>JBDTZX010000321.1:0-16189 GCA_040004895.1 Rhodanobacter sp.
TGGCCAGGGCATCCGCACGAAGATCAGCGACGACCGCATCTGGCTGGCCTACGTCGCCATGCACTATGCCACCACCAGCGGTGATGCCGCGGTACTTGATGAACTGCTGCCGTTCCTTGCCGGCCAGTCGATTCCGGACAACGCCAGCGATGCGTTCTTTCAGCCATCCCTGTCGGATCAGAATGTTTCCGTCTACGAGCATTGCGCGCGTGGTCTCGACTCCAGCCTGACCCGTGGTACGCACGGCCTGCCACTGATCGAAACCGGCGACTGGAACGACGGCATGAATGCGGTCGGCGAAAAGGGCCGCGGCGAAAGCAGCTGGCTCGGCTGGTTTCTGATCAGCACGATCGACCGCTTCGCGCCCTGCGCCAGACAGCGTGGCGAAAACGAGCGCGCCGGACGCTGGCTGGACTATGCCGACGACCTGCGCACCGCGCTGGAGCGTGCATGGGATGGACAGTGGTATCGGCGCGGTTACTACGACGACGGCACCCCGCTCGGTTCGAAGGACAACGACGAGTGCCGGATCGACACGATCGCGCAATCGTGGAGCGTGATGGCCGGCGCACCGCATCGCGCGCATTCGACCGAAGCGATGCATTCGGTCGACCGGTTGCTGGTGGACCATCGCAACGGCATCGCCCGACTGTTCACGCCGCCGTTCGATCACAGCACGCAGAACCCCGGCTACATCAAGGGCTACCCGCCTGGCGTACGCGAAAACGGCGGGCAGTACACGCATGGCGCAACGTGGTCGATCTTCGCCTGGGCCAAGCTGGGCGACGGCGATCGCGCCGCGGCACTATTCGATCTGCTCAACCCGATCCACCACAGTGACAGTACCGAGGCCGTCGATCGCTACAAGGTCGAACCGTATGTGGTCAGCGCGGACGTGTATTCGGTGGAACCGCACGTGGGCCGTGGCGGCTGGACCTGGTACACCGGCTCCGCCGCGTGGCTGTATCGCGCAGGGCTGGAGGCGATCCTGGGTTTCCATCTGCTCGGCGACCGGCTGCGCATCGATCCATGCATCCCCAAGGCATGGCCGGGATTCCGGATCACGTTCCAGTATCGCGTGGGGTCGCGGACCACGCGTTACGAGATTGGCGTGGAGAATCCCGCTGGAGTCTGTCGCGGGGTGGCTTCCGTTCAGATGGATGGCCAAATGATCTCGAGCGGCGAACCGGCAAGTCTGGTTGATGACGGTGAGGAGCACGATTTGCGGGTGGTGCTTGGATAGTTGCCGATTTCAAAAGAACAAAGGTTTCGCGTTCCGAAGGAGCACGAAAGCGCTCGCTTCAAGACCGGCACGGCGACAGAAAGATCGAAGAGCACTGCGTCCCGGCGTCTGCCGGGGCGACGCAGCATTCAGCGCCGGCGTGTCCGCGACGCCCCCAGTTTCCTTGTCAGCGTGTTTCGCCCCACGCCAAGCGATTGCGCCGCGTTCTGGCGATGACCTTCGCTGGCGATCAGGGCGGCCTGCAGCAAGGTCTGATCGAGCGCTTCCCGCGCACGCGCATGGATGTCGACCTCGCCGGCAGCCAGCGCCGCAACCGCCCAGTCGCGCAACGCATCGGTCCATTCGCCACTGGCGTGGCCGCCGGCGCTGCTACCCAGGTCGGCAGGCAGGATCTCGCTGCCCGGGGCGATCACCGCGAGTCGTCGACAGAGGTTTTCGAGTTCGCGCACGTTGCCGGGATAGTCACGCTGCGCGAGCAGCTTGAGCGCGGCACGCGAGAACCGTTTCGGTGACAGCTTCAGTTCCTGCGCGGTGACGGCAAGGAAGTTTTGCGCGAGCAGCGGGATGTCGGCGCGACGTGTTCGCAGCGGCGGCAGTTCGATCCGCACCACATCGAGTCGATGCATCAGATCCGCGCGGAACTGTCCGGCGGCGACGCGCACGGCCAGGTCTTGATGCGTGGCGGCGACGATGCGCACGTTGCCGCGGATCAGTTCGCGCCCGCCGACCCGATAGAACTCGCCGCCGGCCAGCACGCGCAACAGACGCGTCTGCAGCGCCAGCGGCATGTCGCCGATTTCATCCAGGAACAGCGTGCCGCCTTCTGCCTGCTCGAAACGGCCAGCGTGCCGCCGAGTGGCGCCGGTGAACGCGCCCGCCTCATGCCCGAACAGTTCGCTCTCGAGCAGCTCGCTGGGAATCGCCGCGGTATTCAAGGCGACGAAAGGTTTGCCACTGCGTGCGCTTTCCTCGTGCAGCGCGCGCGCGACCAGTTCCTTGCCGGTGCCGGTTTCGCCGGTGATCAACACATTGAGGTCACTGGCAGCGACACGACCGATCAAGCGGAACACCTCGCGCATCGGCGCGCTTTCGCCGAGCAACGCATGGTTGGCGACCGCCACCGCGCCGCCAGCGGCAACCGGCGGGACCACGCTGGCCAGTGCGCGCTGCACCACCGCGACCGCGTGATCGAGATCGAACGGCTTGGCCAGATAGTCCACCGCGCCGGCACGATACGCCGCGGCCGTGGTGGCGACATCGGTGTACGCGCTCATCACGATCACCGGACCGATGCCCTGCGACTGCAGGTCGCCGATCAGGCTGAGGCCGTCTTCGCCCGGCATGCGCACGTCGGTGAGCAGCAGCGCCGGGTGCACTTCGGCCAGCGCTGCGCGTGTCATCGTGACATCGCTGAATTCGCGGACTTTCAGGCCCGCATCGCGCAGTGCCTCGGCGAGTACGAAACGCACGCCGCGATCGTCGTCGACGATCCAGATTTCTTCATTCATGCGTGCGCTCCAGTGGCAGGTACAGGGAAAACACCGTCTCACCCGGTCGACTCGCGTAGCGCAACTCGCCACCGTGCTCGTGCGCGATTTCGCGGGACAGCGCCAGACCGAGCCCGCTGCCGTCGGCACGGCCGGATACCAGCGGCTGAAACAGCGTTTCCCGCAGCGCCGCCGGCACGCCCGCGCCGTCATCGATCAACTCGACGCGCAACGCCATGCGCAGTACCCGTTCGCCCAGACGCAAGCCGTGTTCGACCCGCGTGCGCAAGGTCAACGTGCGTGCGCCGGCCTCGAGCGCATTGCGCGCAAGATTGAGCAGCACCTGCTGCAGCCGGCCCGCATCGGCCTGCAGATCCGGCACGCTCGGGTCGTAGTCGTGGCGCAGCTGCGGCGGCGAGGCTTCGGCCTGCAGCAGATCGGTCAACCGTTCGAGTAACTGGTGGATGTTCACCGGTCCAAGCTGCGGCGCGCCATCGTGATGCAGCAGGCGGTTCGCCAATGCACCGAGCCGATCCGCCTCGTCGATGATCATCCCGGCCAGCGACTTCAGATCCTCTTTGTCGACGCGTCGCTGCAGCAGCTGTGCCGCCCCGCGCAGACCCGCCAGCGGATTCTTCACCTCATGCGCAAGACCACGCAGCGTGGCGGACAACGGCGAGCTGTTTGCCGGCGGTTCGCTCAGTGCATGCACTTCCAGCAGCAGGCCGTCGGCGAACGGCTGAAGCGCGATATCCGCGCTCAGCTGGCGGCCGTCCAGCGCCAGCAGCGCCGCACAGCGCCATTGCGTTGGCCGCTGTTCCGCCAGCACCCGCGCCGCCTGCGCCGCCCCCTCGGGATCGGCCAGCAGCGCACCAAGAGGCTGCCCGACTGCACTGCGCGGACCCAGACCAAGCCATTCGGCCAGCGCGTGGTTGATCCATTGCAGCCGCAGGCCGGCATCGACCACGGCCAGCCCGGTCGCCAACTGCTCCGCCCATGTCCGCCAGCCGTCTTCGCTCATTGCACCATAATGGTTAATGCATCAAAGAGGTGCAATAGCGATGGATCACAGCCCAACCGGCAGCGGCCATTCGGTCGGCCATTTGCCGACCAAACCGTGATATTCCATGTAGCTGCTATAGCCGTCCGGCGCTATCAACAAACAGGCGGCGATCCGGATTGCTGTGCGCGTGCAGGCGGCGCTCAATCAGTGCATTGGTACACACACTATCGAGGGCTGTCGACGACCGCCATCGGCAAAGTCCACCGCAGCCGAGGTCAGCCATAGATAGTGATCAGCACCCTAGCGGGAATGGTCCCTGGTTTCCCCTGTCGCATTCGCCCACCTCGCCGACGGCCGTGCCTGCCGTCGCGCAGTCCGGCATCCAAGCCATCAGATTGCATCACATGGCCAGCTGCTCCGCCGAACGGGTGCAGGCCACGATGTTGGTACTTGCGTGCAATCGAGCGGCTGGATCAGTCGGGGCGACAGCCACCATGCTGCCGAAACGACGACGGGCGCCGACGCCCGTCGTGTTTGGTCCGATGTTGCCGCGCTTGCAGGCGGTTTCCATCAGAGCGAGAAGTACATCTGGAATTCCAGCGGGTGCGTGCTGGCGCGGTACTTGGTCACTTCCTTCATCTTCACTTCGATGTACGCATCGATGAAGTCATCGGTGAACACGCCACCTGCCTTGAGGAACTCGCGGTCCTTGTCCAGCGCTTCCAGGGCCGCGTCGAGGCTGGAGCAGACCTGGGGAATGTTCTTCTCTTCTTCCGGCGGCAGGTCGTACAGATCCTTGTCGGCTGGCGCACCCGGGTCGATCTTGTTGAGGATGCCGTCGAGGCCGGCCATCATCAGCGCAGTGAAGGTCAGGTAGCCGGACTGCATCGGATCGGGGAAACGCACTTCGATGCGGCGACCCTTCGGGCTGGCCACGTAGGGAATGCGGCAGCTCGCCGAACGATTGCGGGCGGAATACGCCAGCATCACCGGCGCTTCGAAGCCCGGCACCAGCCGCTTGTAGCTGTTGGTGGTGGAGTTGGCGAACGCGTTGATCGCCCTGGCGTGCTTGAAGATGCCGCCGATGTACCAGAGCGCCGTCTGCGACAGGCCGCCGTAGAGGTCGCCCGCAAACAGATTGGTGCCATCCTTCGACAGCGACTGGTGTACGTGCATGCCGCTGCCGTTGTCGCCGACAATGGGTTTTGGCATGAAGGTGACCGTCTTGCCGTTCTGGTGAGCGACGTTCTTGACCACGTACTTCATGGTGATCAGTTCATCGGCCTTCTTCACCAGCGTGTTGAACTTGACGCCGATCTCGCACTGGCCGGCATTCGCCACTTCGTGGTGATGCACTTCCACCGTCTGGCCCAGCGACTCCAGCACCTTGCACATGTCTGCGCGCAGGTCGCCCAGCGAGTCGACCGGGCTCACCGGAAAATAGCCGCCCTTCACGCCGGGACGATGACCGGTGTTGTCGCCGTCGTACTTGTAGCGCGAGCTCCACGCGGCTTCCTGCGAGCCGATCTCGTAGAACACGCGGCCCGGATCGTTCTGCCAACGCACCGAATCGAAGATGAAGAACTCCGGCTCCGGACCGAAGAACGCGGTGTCGGCGATGCCGGTGGATTTCAGGAACGCCTCGCCGCGCTTGGCGATCGAACGCGGATCGCGTCCGTAGGCCTGCATGGTCGAGGGCTCCAGCACGTCGCAGTGCAGGATCAGCTGCACGTGCGAGCTGAAGGGGTCGAGATGCGCGGTATCCGGGTCGGGCATCAGCACCATGTCCGATTCGTTGATGCCCTTCCAGCCGGTAATCGACGAACCATCGAACATCTTGCCGTCCTCGAACGTCGACTCGTCGATCGCGTGAGCCGGGAAGCTGACGTGGTGATGCACGCCGAGCATGTCGGCGAAGCGGAAGTCGACAAACTCGACCTCGTGTTCCTGGATCAGGTCGAGCACTTTGTTGGCGGACATGGCGAAGCCTTGGAGGAGGAATGGATACGGCCTTGGAGCAAGCCCCGTGCCATCCTTCGAAACCGTGGTGGCACAAGCGCTGGCATGGTCGGCAGCGGGAGCGGAAGGTTACGTTAGCACCAATTCAAGACGATGCTGCGATGGTGTTTGCCCAGTCTTGGTGCGTCAAGCCGGGGCCTTTTCACCCGAACTTCAGGCGACCATCGCCTAGAAGTCCTGCTTGAAGCGGACGCCGATCGTGCGCGGCTGGCTGAAGCCGGCGTAGACCTGCCCGTTGGGATATTGCGCCACCGCATCGTGGGCGCCGCATATCGTCACGCCGCACTCGGTGAACTTGTACAGCGCCGCGCGTTTGTCGAACACGTTGTCGATATAGGCGTCCACCGACCAACTGCCGTGCTGAATGCCAGCGGAAAGATCGGCCGAGTTGTACGCCGGAAGGTTGCCGAGCAGGTTGCGTTCGACCAGCCGAAGATCCGTCGTGCGCGCTCCGACATGCACCAGCGCCGCCTGCACGAAAGCGTCGTCGCTGCCGACACTGAAGGTGTAACGCGCGATCAGGTTGCCCTTGAAACGCGGGGTGATCGGCAACTGGGTGCCCTTGGGCGACTGCGGCCCATCCACGGGATCGCCAGTCTGCGGGTTGATGGTACCGGCCGGGCAATAGGTGACGGCGCTGCCGTCGGCGCCGGTGAATCCGCAGTAGTTCGCGGTCAGCTTGGCGTCGTACAGCGCGATGCCTGCACTGAGATTCAGGTTGTAGCTGGCCTGCCAGTTCAGCTGCGACTCCAGTCCGTTGATGCGGGCTGAATTGGCGTTTTTGATGATGGTCAGGCCGTTGGGGCCGAGGATGTTGAACTGGAAATCGTTCCAGGTTTCGCGGAATACGGCACCGTTGAACGACAGGCGATTGTCGAGCCAGGTGGTTTTCCAGCCGAGCTCGACGTTGGTCAGAAAGTCCGCCTGGTAGGGCGGCAAGTTGCCGGCACGGTTCACGCCGCCGGGACGAAAGCCTTCCGAGCGGGTGAGGTAGATCATCTTGGTGGGCGTGATGTTCCAGGTCAGGTTGAACTTGCTCAGCGAGCCGCTCTGCTTGACCTGCTTGTTGAAGTCCACACAGGGCGCGCCCTCGAATGGTTCGGGCGAGATGCAACCCGCCTGGCCATAGCTTGAGTTGGGCGAAAAGCCCGAGCTGAAGCCGTAGTAGCCGGCCAGATTGTTGCGGGTACGGAAATAGCGATCGCCGACCGTGGCGGTCAGCACGTCGGGAATGAAATCGTAGGAGAGTTCGCCAAATAGCGACTCGTCACGATCGTAACGTACCTGTCGGGTGAGCCAGATGGTGTCTGGCCAGCCGGGGACCGACAGCGAATCGGCGAGGCCGTTGATCTTGTAGTCCTGCAGGATGTCGTGCTTTTGCTTCTGCCAGAACGCACCGGCGACCAGTCGCAGGCGATCGTCGCTGGGCGAGGCAATGCGCAGTTCGTGACTGCTGTTGGAATAGCCATCACGGCCGACGATGTACTCGGACGGATTGATCAGCGCGCCACTGTTGTCATTGAGATAGGCACCGTACGAAAGCAGGGTGTCATACCAGAACGAGTAGTCGCTGTAGTCGCTGTCTTCCTCCTGGGTGCGCTTGAGATGCGCATAGGCATAGGTCAGGTCAAAGTTGCCGATCTTGCCTTGCACGGTCAACGCGCCCTGCCACCAGCGGTCATCGACGCGCTCAGGGTAGAAGTGGGTGACTGCCAGGCTGCCGATCGATGGGTCGCTGGCAAAGGTGCCATGCGTAATCGTCTGCTGGCCCATCAGGGTCGGCGTGATCGACCAGTTGTCGTTGAGATCGACCTTGAGGGCCGCCCGCGCACCATTGGTGTTGATGTCGTTGTAATCCTTCCTGGCATGCCCGACGCATTGCAGCGTTGCGCTCGGCGTGCAGTTGTCCGCATTGCTGACGCTGATGCCTGAAACCGGATACGTACGTGTGCCTGCCACGTTGTCGATGTAACCGGCATCGTGCTCATGCCAGCCGACCAGACGGACCGCGGCATTGCTGCTGATCGGGATGTTCAGCATGCCTTCGAAGGTGTCGCCAATGCCGCCGCTCGCGACCTTGTCGGTGCTGATGGTGTAATTGCCTGCAAACCCGCTGGGGTCGGGCTTGTTGGTGATGATGCGCAGGGCGCCCGCCTCGGCGCTCGCGCCATACAGCGTGCCTTGCGGTCCGGCCAGCACCTCGATGCGGGCAATGTCGTACATGTGGATGTCGAGCGGACCCTGGATCGTGGTCACCGGTTCGTCGTCGAGATACACGCCGACGCTCGGCTGCGATCCGGAATGGTTGGTGTTGCCGCCGCTGGCGACGCCGCGCATGTAGATCGATGCGAAACCCGGACCCGTGGCAATGCCACCGCCACCCTGCTGGAAGGTGACGCTGGGCAGGTATTTCACGTAGTCGTTGAAGTTCTGCACGTGCAGCGCCTCAAGCTGATCGGTCGCCAGCACGTTGATGCTGATCGGCACCTTCTGCAGATTTTCGGTGCGCTTCTGCGCGGTCACGGTCACTTGCCCGAGTGTCGTGGCCTTCTTCTTTGCCACCGGCGCCGTGCTCGATACGGCCGGCTGGGCAGCGTCCTGCGCGAAGGCCGGTGCGGCCACGGCAAGACAGATCGCCGCCGCAAGCGGCAACCGGGTCAGTCCCGCCCGTCGCCTCGCAGTGTGTTTTTTGAACTTGTTGTTATGCATCGTTGCTCCCCTCGCCAATTGACGATATTTCCCCTGAAACGGATGTGCCTATCCAGGCTCCGGTGCGTCCGGATAGCTCTGCAGAACCGGCCCCAATGCCGATTCCAGTGGCCCCAGCCACGCTGAATAGTGCCTCCAGTGATCCACTCCCTGCCGGTAGATCGGCTGGCGCACCTGCTCGGAACTGGCGGTGCGCACCGGCCGTGGATTCCGGAAAAAGTGCAGGCATGATTCCTCGAAGGGCAGGCCGCAATACTCGAGCAACCGACGAACTTCTCCTTCGGTGTCTTCGACCATGCGCTCGTAGACGACGCGGTGGATGCGCCCGGGCAGCACGTCATCGAAATGCGCCATCAGCGCGACGTAGTCGCGGTAGTAGCGCCCCATGTCCTCCAGCCCGTAAGTGAAGTTCTGCCCTCGTGCGAAATGCTGCTTGAAACAGGAGAAGCCGCAAGCCAGCGGATGCCGGCGCGCATCGATGATCTTCGCGTTCGGCAGCATCAGGTGGATCAGGCCGATATGCATGAAGTTGTTCGGCATCTTGTCGACGAACAGCGGCGCCGCCGTCTTGCGCTGGATCCGGGTGTGCTCCAGATAGCGCTCGCCGAGCGCACGCAGGGCATCCGCATCGAGTGCGGCCAGCGCGCCGTGGTAAGGCATCGCACCGTCGGCATCGCCCTGCATGCGCAGCAGGCGCGTGATCGAGGTGACTTCGGGCAGCTCCATCGTGCCTTCGACCTGGCTGTGGCTGGACAGGATCTGCTCGATCAGGGTGGAGCCGGAACGCGGCAGGCCGACGACGAAGACCGGATCGCGCGCCGCGCTGCCTGCGCCCGCACGTCCGGCAAAAAAATCGCGCGTGTAGTGCTCGCGGATGTACTGCACCCGTGCGCGGGTGTCGTCGGCGCTGTAGTGCAGCTGCGCGCGACGGACCGCATTGCCGCGGGCGTAATGCCGGAAGGATGGCTCGTACTCGCCGGCATCCTCCAGCGCCTTGCCGACGGCGAACTCCAGGTGCAGGCGATCGTCCTCGGCCAGATCCGTGCGTGCCAGCTGCGCTTGCATCGCGGCAAGGTCCTCTTCGCTGAAGCGGAAGGTCTTCAGGTTGGCCAGGCTCCACCAGACTTCGCCGAAGGATGGTTCGAGATCCAGGCTCCGGCGATACGCATCGATGGCACGGTCGGTGTGGCCAGCAGTTTTCAACGCGTGGCCGCAGCTCACCCACACCTTCGCATTGCGTGGGTAGTGTTCGAGCAGGTCGGTATAGATGCGGATGGCCGGTTCGTAGTCGCCGATCCGGCACAACACCGCCGCCTTGAGATTGCGATACCCCAGATGACCAGGTTCCACCACCAGCAGATGCTCGATCTGTGCCAGTGCCTGTTCCGGCTGGTTGCCGCGATGCAGAACCAGTGCGTAGTTCTGGCGCGCGGCATCAAAGTCCGGTGCCAGTTCCAGGCAGCGCGCGAGCAGGTTCAGCGCGTCCTCGTTGCGACCCAGGCGGACGGCGACTTCGGCGAACATGCGGATCGCTGCCACGTCGGTGGGTGCCTGTCGCAGATGCTCGCGCAGCAGGCCTTCGGCCTCGGGAATGCGGTTCTCGACCAGGGCGATGGCGGCAGTCAGCAGGCGCGGGTCCTGTGTGGCATGGCGCACGTGGCTGGCGTACGCAGCCTCGGCCGCGTCCTGTTCACCAGCCGCCATCAAATGATCGCCAAGCACGCGCCAGGCTTGCGGCAGATCGGGTTTCAGCGTCACCGCCCGGCGCAGCGCATCGATCGCTTCCTGCCCACGCCCGCAGCGACCGAATGCCAGACCCAGCTCGAGATGAGCCAAGGCCCAGTTCGGCTGCGTCCGCACCAGCGGCACGAGGATATCGAGCGCGCCCTGCGCATCGCCCTGGATCGACCGCGCCGCTGCCAGCAACTGCAACGCCGCCGGGTGACCCTCGGCCACCTTCAGTATCTCGGTGAGCTGCTCGACGGCCAGCGCCGGATCGCGGTCCAGAACGCGTGCTGCATGCGCCAGTGCCTGTCCCAGCGTGCCGGTGGCAGCCATATCCGTCACGGATCGGTTCTTCCTGACCATGCCACCCGTCGGTGTGGGTCGTTGCTCGGGCGATTCGGAGGCGACGTGACGCGTTGCATGGACGACGGCAGCTCCTCACGGGTTCTTGGGTCAATTTACAGCTGAAATCAGGCGACAGATAGAGGCCGCTGGCGGGCACTCGCCAATGAAGGTCGTCGTTATCGCGATTCGACTCTCGCAGGACATTCCCCTTCCGCATGCATCAAGCCGCCGGGACTTCGCCATCCTGCCCGCGAGCGGCCATCATTTGCGCCGGCAAAGCTCGTAAGCTATGCCGCTTCGCGCTGGCCGCCAACCGAATCGGCGCAGGCATTTCTCCCAACGGAACCGTCCCGTGATCGATCTGCTCCATGTCATTCTGCTCGGCATCATCGAAGGCATCACCGAGTTCCTGCCGATCTCCAGCACCGGCCATCTGCTGATCGCCGAGAAATTCGGGCTCGGGGGGCGCTCGGACCTGTTCAACGTCGGCATCCAGGCGGGCGCGATCCTGGCGGTGACACTGATCTACTGGAAGCGCATCTGGCAGCTGCTGACCCAGTGGCGCGAGCCGGCCAACCGCGATTACCTGCTGAAGCTGGTGGTGGCGTTCGGGATCACCGCCGTGCTGGGTTTCATCGCGGTGAAGCATGGCTTCAAGCTGCCCGAGACGGTGACGCCGATCGCCTGGGCGCTGGTGATCGGAGGATTCTGGATGCTCGGTGCGGAGGCGCTCGCCGCGCGCCAGCCGGATCGCACCGAGGTGACATGGCGGGTCGCGATCCTGGTCGGCATCGCGCAGATGATTGCCGGCATTTTCCCCGGCACATCGCGTTCGGCTGCGACCATCTTCACTGCGATGCTGTTCGGCACCAGCAACCGTGCGGCAGCAACCGAGTTCGCCTTCCTGGTCGGCATCCCCACCATGTACGCGGCTACCGGCTACGAGTTGCTGAAGGTGCTGAAGGATCCTAGCGCGCCCCCCGTAAATTGGACCGCGTTGGCGGTGGGTTTCTTCGTCTCGGCTATCGTTGCCTTCATCGCCGTGAAGTGGCTGCTCGGTTACATCCGCAGCCATCGTTTCACGCCGTTTGCGATCTACCGCATTGCGTTTGGCATGGCCTTGCTGTTGCTGGTGCCGACCGGCGGCTAGTAATACGCGACAAACTCGACCTTTTGTTTCTGGATCAGATCGGGCACTTTGTTGGCACATGCAACAACCTCGATGATGAGTGATCTGCAGTTTCAGAAGACCGATGCCACGACATCAAAGCCCGCCGCAGCAAACGCCTGCATGCCGCCGCACACCGGCACGGCAGCGAAACGCATCAACATGGGCAATCCCAGCGATTGTTTGCACCCGGTAGCGGCCAGGCAGAACCGGTCCGCGCACGGCTTGCGCGGACCGGTCATCGCTCAGGCTTCGTATGCACTTTCCCCGTGCGAAGTGATGTCCAGACCTTCGCGCTCAGCCTCGGCACTGACTCGCAGACCGAAGATCAGCTTCACAACGGTATAGGCGATGGCCGAAACCACGCCACTCCATACCAGCGTGATGCCCACACCCAGTGCCTGCACGCCTACCTGCTGACCCATCGTCGTGTTGCCCGCACCGAAACCGGTACCGCCCAGCGACACGGCACTGAACACGCCGGTGAGCAGCGCGCCCACGATGCCGCCAATGCCGTGCACACCGAACACGTCGAGCGCGTCATCTGCGCGCAGGATCTTCTTCAGCCCGGTGACGCCCCACACGCAGAAGATGCTGGCCAGCGCACCGATCACCAGCGAGCCCATCGGACCGACCGTGCCGCAGGCCGGCGTGATCGCCACCAGCCCGGCCACCGCGCCGGATGCACCGCCCAGCATCGACGGCTTGCCCTTGGTGATCGCCTCGACGATCAGCCACGACAACACTGCTGCCGCAGTGGCCAGCAAGGTATTGATGAAGGCCAGTGCCGCGCCGCTGTTGGCTTCAAGGTTGGAGCCCGCGTTGAAGCCGAACCAGCCGACCCACAGCAGGGCCGCGCCGACCATGGTGAAGGTCACGTTGTGCGGCTTCATCGGTTCGCGGCCCAGCCCCAGCCGCGGCCCGATCATGTACGCACCCACCAAGCCCGCGATACCGGCGTTGATATGCACCACGGTGCCGCCGGCAAAATCCAGCGCGCCCCTGGCGAACATGAATCCGTCCGGCCCGTACCAGACCATGTGCGCGATCGGCAGGTAGGCGAAGGTGAACCACAGCGCGGTAAATGCCAGCACCGCGCGAAAGCGCATCCTTTCGGCGAACGAACCGACGATCAACGCACCGGTGATGCCCGCAAAAGTCGACTGGAACACGACGAACACGTACTCGGGCAATGCAACGCCGGTGGTGAACGTTGCCGCGAGGGAATCCTTGGTCACCCCGCGCAGGAACAGCTTGTCCAGGTTGCCGATGAAGGCGTTGCCGCCGTTGAACGCGAGGCTGTAACCGTAGATCACCCACAGCACCAGGATCATCGAGAACACCGTCATCACCTGCATCAATACCGACAGCACATTCTTGGAGCGCACCAGGCCACCGTAGAACAGTGCCAGGCCCGGCACCGTCATCAACAGGACGAGCAAGGTCGACGTGAGCATCCAGGCCACATCACCCTTGTCCACCGTCGGCACGGGCGTCGCCGCCGCGGCGTGAGCGCCAGGTGCGAGCAGCAGCAGACACATCAGCATCAGAACCGGCAGCCACGCTGGCAAGTCACGCGAACGGCGCAATACAGCAATATCTTTCATGGGAGCCTCGCAGGGTCGGAATTAGAGGGCGTCGGCGTCGAGTTCGCCGGTACGGATACGGATGACCTGGTCCACCGGGCTGACGAAGATCTTTCCGTCGCCCACGCTGCCGGTCCTGGCGGACTGCTGCACGGCTTCCAGCACGGCGTCGAGCAGGCCGTCGTCCAGCACCACTTCGATCTTCAGCTTGGGTAGAAAGTCGACAACATATTCCGCGCCGCGATAGAGCTCGGTATGGCCTTTTTGCCTGCCAAAGCCGCGTACCTCGCTCACCGTGATGCCAGTGACTCCTGCAGCGGTGAGCGCATCGCGCACTTCGTCCAGCTTGTAGGGCCGGATGATGCAACTGATCAATTTCATGCATGTCTCCCGGGTTGTGGCTGCGACGAATCCGTCGCAACCGGTGGTTGCCTGCTCAGAACGATTTGGCCAGGCTGAGCACGCCGGTGGCGCGGCCGACGTAGTGGTCATAGCTGTTGGTGTACCCGCCGCGCGCCGCATTGGTGTCGTAGTAGCCCAGCGCGACGGTGTAGCCGTTGGCGAACGCCTTGGTCACACCGACTTTCCAGTCGTAGTAAGCGAAGCCGGGCGTGTTCGACACATCCTGGTGGCCCACGTGCGTGTTGAGCGTCCAACTCGGGCTGAATTCATAGTTCCAGGAAAGATCGACGTAGTCGCTGTTCTTGCTGTCGGCGAAACCGAACAGGTTGGTGAAGGCATGCGAATACTTCAGCGTGATGCCTTTCCATCCCAGCGACGCATAGGCTTCGGTCGTATACGGCCGGGTGAACCCGGCGGGATACGTGCCGGGGTAGTAGTACTCGTAGAGCCCGATGTCATAGCTCCAGTCAGCGTTGAAGCTGCCGCGGTAGCCGGTGTAGAAATCGAGCTCCACGCTGCTGGAGACCGGGGCATCGCTGGTGGAGAGGTCCGACAGCCAGCTGACGTTGCTGCCCCAGGCACCGACGTACCATCCACTGGCATCGTCGTATTCGATTCCCGGCTGCAATGCCGGCTTGCGGTTGGTCTGCGACAGTCCACGAAACAGGTAGTCGTTGACGACACTTACGCTGCCGACCACCTTGCTGGCGGGCGCATCGTCTGCCTGGCATTGCGCCGAAAATATCCCTAGCGCCGCGCTCATCAGAATCCACTGAGTACATCGTTTCATCGGCTTGTTTCTCCGTCGGTTGGGCACGTTTTGTCTGGACGTATGGACGTCCATTCAGCCGCGTGCGGTTAAGAAGTGAAAGAGAAAACGGGCAGTCTCAGGTGTGGCTGTCGGCATGCAGGCGCAGCCGACGGATGCGGCGCGCCGATACACGACGCGGATGGCGTGAAACCAGCGTTGCGCAAGCGGCATGGACGTTCTCCGGACGCAGCGCCTCCCGTCCCGATCGCGGGCGCGAGCAGGAACACATACAGGCTGCAGAACGAGGCAAACCGATCGTGTGCCGATCGGCATCAGGCATTCGGGCGCTCCGGAAGAAGCGCGGGCTGAAGGAGAAATCAGGCAGTCAGACGGCGTTGCCGTTGGTGCGGTGAGCGCGATGGAACTGCTGCCACGTTCCGCATGCCTTGTTTCTTCTTCGACTTGATCCTGCCGCAAATATTGCTGCGTTGCAATAGGAAATTACGACCTATTTTCAGGCTTCGCGTTCATGACCATGCGCATCTGCAGCATCGGGGCCGGAACCTGCCGAGTCGGTATCGGCATCGACTTCATCAATGTCGATACCGCACGATCGAATTTCGGACAGCGGCCCATTTGCGCTCCAACGCCATCGCATGGTCATCGGCGAGTTCTGGATGCCAAGTGCTGAAGTGCTCGCGGTTCGTAAGCCGGATCGACGCGACGTGACACGGACCGTGGCGGTCCTCGTCGGTGTCGCACAGATGATCGCCGGCATGCTGCCCGGCACCTCATGGTCTGCCACATCGATCTTCACCGCGATGCTGGCCGGCAGCAGCAATCGCGCCGCCGCAACCGATTCTCGTTTGATCGGTATTCCGACCATGCATGCAGCCAGCGGCTACGCGTTGCTGAAGATGCTCGAGAACAGTGGCGCGGCACACGAGGACTGGACGGCGCCGGTCGTCGGTTTCGTGGTCTCGACGATTGTCGCCGTGAAGTGGCTGCTCGGTTACATGCGCAGCCATCGTTTCACCCCGTTTGCGATCTACCGCATCGTCTTCGGCATCGCGTTGCTGATACGGGTGCCCGCAACCGGCTGAGCGAAGGAAAAATCACGCAGCAGCGGACAGCGCTTCGTCCGTTTCGGCCTGTTCCACCGGCGTGCCTTGCATGGCCCGCAGTGCATTCATCCGCGCATTGATCCGGCATTGCGGTTCGCTGGTGCGCTGGAACAGTTCGTTGGTCCATTCGATGAACGCCTGCACCCGTGCCGACAGGTGGCGCTTCTGCGGATAGACGATCCACACCGGTGAGCCGGTGGAAATCGTATCGGTCATCACGATCTCCAGCTGGCCCTTGGCCAATGCGCTCGCAGCGAGACAATGCGCGATCTGGATGATGCCCAGGCCGGCAACCGCTGCCTGGATCACCGACTCGCCGTCGTTGATCAGTATGTGCGCATCGATGTCCAGTCCGACCCGTCCGCTCGGCGTATCGAACTGCCACTGATAGGGCTTGCCGGTATTAGGGTAGACGTAGTTGATTGCGCGGTGCTGCTTCAGATCCTCGATGCTGCGCGGCGCGCCATGCTTGCGGATGTATTCCGGCGAGGCGCACAGCACGTTGTTGAAGTAACCGAGTTTGCGCGCGATCAGGTTGGAATCGGCCAGCTCGCCCATGCGGATGGCGCAGTCGTAGCCTTCCTCGTTGAGGTCGAAGTGGTAGTCGCACATCGCCAGTTCGAGCCG